>NZ_JBEOMB010000078.1:0-23364 GCF_046000175.1 Rhodoplanes sp. SY1 | reverse complement strand
GCTTCTGGCCGACGCGAACGTGAAGGTGACGGGCCTCGCCCACGGCGTCCCGGTCGGCGGCGAGCTCGATTATCTCGACGAGGGCACGCTCACCCAGGCAATCCGCAGCCGCACCACGATGGGGTGAGGAGGGAGGGCCGGGTCCGCCACTTCACCGCGCCCCGAACCTCACCCCGGTGCGCGCTGTCGCGCGCCCCGACCCTCTTGTCGCGCAAGCGCGCGACCCTCAGGGAGAGGGTCACGACCGACGCCGTGCCTCACTCCACCTGGACGCCGCTCGCCTTGATCGGGGCGGCCCATTTCTCGATCTCGCTCTTCACGAACTTGCCGAGATAGTCGGGCGTCATCCGATCGGGCGACACCACAACGGCGCCGAGCGAGGCGAGGCGCTCCTGCACCCACGGCGTCTTCATGGTCTCGACCAGCGCGGCGTTGAGCTTGTCGACGATCGGCTTGGGGGCGCCCTTCGGCAGGAAGATCGCGTTCCAGGTATACGCCTCGACCTGCGTGCCTTCCTCGGTCGCCGAGGAGAGGTTCGGCAGCGCCTTCGAGCGGTCCTTGGTCAGGATGGCGATCGGCTTCACGGCGCCGCCGTCGATCTGCGGCTTGGCCGTGGAGATCATGTCGCACAGATAATCGACTCGCCCGCCCTGCAGGTCCTGCATGGCCGGGCCGGTGCCGCGATAGGGCACGTGGGTGACCGGCAGGCCGGCCGCCGTGTTGAACACCACGCAGGCGAGGTGCGAGGCCGACCCGGCGCCCGCCGAGGCGAACGTCATCTTGCCGGCATTGGCCTTGGCGTAGGCGACGAACTCCTTGTAGTTGCTGACCGGCAGGTCCTTGCGGATGACCAGCACGATCGGCACGTCGGCGAGCAGCGCCACCGGCGTGAAGTCGCCCTCGGCATTGTAGAGCGGCCGCTTGTAGAGGGTCTGGTTCTGGGCGTGGGTGCCGACCGTGCCGAGCACCATGGTGTAGCCGTCCGGCGCCGCGTTGGCGACGCGCTGGCTGCCATTGGCGCCGCCGGCGCCGCCGACATTCTCGACCACCACCTGCTGGCCCAGCACCTCGCCGAGCCGCTGGGCGACGATGCGCCCGAGCACGTCGGTCGGGCCGCCGGCCGCGAACGGGATCACCATGGTGACGGGGCGGCTGGGGTAGTCCTGGCCCTGCGCGGACGCGATCGCCGGTGCGGCGATCGCCAGCGCGGCGGCCACCAGCAGCCTGAAAGCGGAGCGGAGCATCGGTTCCTCCTTGTTTGTTCGGAGCGTTCGATTATGGAAATGAGCGTCTAGACAACAATCCAGGGCCCGCAAGGTCGCAGGAAAAGCGGAAAACGGGAAGGCGAAAATGGTGCCGATGCGGATCGGAATCGCGGGACTCGGCGCCATCGGCCGGGCGGTCGCCCGGGCGCTCGCCGACGGCATGCCGGGGCTGGAGCTCGCCGGCATCGCGGCGCGCGACCACGCCAAGGCGCGGGCCTGGCTCGACGCCCAGGGCATCGCCTGCCCGATCGTCAAGCTGGAGGCGATGCCCTCGCATGCCGACCTGGTGGTCGAATGCGCCCCGGCCGCCGTGCTCGACGCCATCTGCCGGCCGATGCTGTCGGCCCGCAAGAAGGCCATGGTTCTGAGCGCCGGCGCGCTGCTGTCGCACCCCGAGCTGATCGAGCTGGCGAGCCACAAGGGCGGCCAGATCATCGTGCCGACCGGCGCGTTGATCGGCCTCGACGCCGTGACGGCGGCGGCGCAGGGGACGATTCATTCAGTGCGGATGACGACCCGCAAGCCGCCGCGCGGGCTCGCCGGCGCGCCGCATCTCGTGACCAACGACATCTCTGTCGAGAATCTGACCGAGCCGAAGCGCGTCTTTGCCGGCACGGCCCGCGAGGCGGCGATCGGCTTCCCGGCCAACGTCAACGTGGTGGCGGCGTTGGCGCTGGCCGGCATCGGGCCGGACCGCACGACGATCGAGATCTGGGCCGACCCCGGGGTCGACCGCAACTGCCATGCGATCGAGGTCGACGCGGATTCGGCCAAGTTCCAGATGTCGATCGAGAACGTCCCGTCCGAAAACCCCCGCACCGGCCGCATCACGGCCCTCTCGGTGCTGGCGGCGCTCGCCAAGCAGCGCGCCCCGCTGCGGGTGGGGACTTGAGCGCGGCACAGACGTAGGGTGGGCAAAGGCACGCCGGAAGGCGTGCCGTGCCCACGCGGTCCGTCGGTAATGGTCCGTCGGATCGGCAACACCCGACGGGGTGGGCACGGCGCTCTTTGCCTTTGCCCTCTCGACGGGTGGATCGGGAAAGCCTCAGTCCTTCGCCCGCTCCACATACGTCCCGTCGGCCGTGGAGACGACGATGCGGGTGCCGACGCCGACATGGGGGGGCACGCCGGTGCGCAGGCCGTTCGACAGCACGGCCGGCTTGTAGGACGACGAGGCCGTCTGGCCCTTCATGGCCGGCTCGGTCTCGACCACCTCGAGCACCACGCGCTGCGGCAGCTCGATCGCCACCACCACGCCCTCGTGCACCGAGAGCTTGCACTTCATCTCGGGCTGCAGATAGACGGCGAGATCGCCGATCACGTCCTCGGGCGCGGCGACCTGCTCGTAGCTCTCCATGTTCATGAAGTGGAAGCCGTCGCCATCCTGGTAGAGATACTGGTACTCGCGCTCCTCGACATGGGCGCGCTCGACCTGGTCGGTGGTCTTGTAGCGCTGCGACGACTTCACGCCGTCGGAGAGGCGGCGCATGTCGAGCTGGGTCACCGGGGTGCCCTTGCCGGGATGGATGTTCTCCGCCGTGAGGACGACGTAGAGCCTGCCGTCGAGATCGACGATGTTGCCCTTGCGGAGCGAGCTGGCGATGACCTTCACGTGCATAGATCCTTGCTGCGGGGAGGCCGGGGCGCCTGCGCGGAGCGGCGACGAACCCGGGAACCGGCGGTGTCGCGTGCAACATACTGATCCTTTGGCGGTTCGCCAGTGCTTTTCGGCGCCGGCCAGCCCCGCCGGCGGGGCGCCGGGCGGGATGGTGAAGGCGGGAATCCTCTCGATGAATCAACGACGAACGGCGCGAGGCCGGGCATGACCGCGGCGTCGCCCTGGTGGACGCCGCACGTCCATGCCGACCGCCGGCCGCTGCTCCTCGCCCGCAACCGCATCGCGGCGGGCGTCCGGGCGCGCTTTTCCGCCGAGGACTTCGTCGAGGTCGACCCGGCCGCCCTGCAGGTCTCGCCCGGCAACGAGGCGCATCTCCACGCCTTCGCGACCGAGGCGATCGGCCCCGACGCCATCCGGCGGCCGCTCTTCCTCCACACCTCGCCCGAGTTCGCCTGCAAGAAGCTTTTGGCCGCCGGCGAGCCGCGCCTGTTCGCCTTCGGCCACGTCTTTCGCAATCGCGAGCGCGGCGCCCTCCACCACCCCGAGTTCACCATGCTCGAGTGGTACCGGGCCGGCGCGCCGTGGACGGCCGTGATGCAGGACTGCGCCGACCTGCTGGCCCTCGCCTGCGAGACCACCGGGGTGCGGCGCGTCGCTTTTCGGGGGGCCGAGGCCGACCCGTTCGCGCCGCCCGAGCGCCTCACCGTCGCCGAGGCCTTCGCCTGCTATGCCGGAATCGACCTCCTGGCGACCGTGGCGAGCGGCTACACCGGGGCCGATACCGACCGCGACGCCCTCGTCGCCGCCGCGACCGCGGCCGGCATCCGCACCGCCGAAGACGACACCTGGTCGGACGTGTTCAGCCGGGTGCTGGTCGAGCGCGTCGAGCCGAATCTCGGCATCGGCCGGCCGACCCTGCTGACCGCGTATCCGGCCGCCGAGGCGGCGCTGGCGCGGCGCGCCGGGCACGATCCCCGCGTCTCCGAACGGTTCGAGCTCTATGTCTGCCGGGTCGAGCTCGCCAACGGTTTTGGGGAGCTGACCGACGCCGCCGAGCAGCGTCGCCGCTTCGCGGCCGAGATGACCGAGAAGGCGCGCGTCTATGGCGAGACCTACCCGGTCGACGAGGATTTTTTGGCGGCCCTGACGATCATGCCCGAAGCCTCCGGCTGCGCGCTGGGCTTCGACCGCTTGGTCATGCTGGCGACCGGCGCACCCAGCGTCGAGACGGTGATCTGGACCCCGGTGGCCCCCTGAAGCGCTGCGATTTCACCTCTCCCCGCGCGCGGGGAGAGGTCGACATTCGCGCGATCAGCGCGGATGTCGGGTGAGGGGGCGTCGCCGCGAGTCTGAGCTTTAAGGCGACGCCCCCTCATCCCGACCTTCTCCCCGCCCGCGGGGAGAAGGAGCGCGGGCGCCGTGCCCGATGACACTCCCGAGCCGTCCCCCACCCTTGTGGCCGTCCCCGCGCCGGCGTATCGCTGGCGGCCGAAAGGCCCCCGGATGACCGCGCAGCGCAAGACACTCAGGACGGCGGACGACCTCGCCGCGGCGGGCCTCGTGCGCCCCGCCGACGTGCCGCTCCTCGACAAGGTCGCGGCTCGCTACGCCGTCGCCGTGTCGCCGGCGATCGCCGCGCTGATCGACCCCGCCGATCCGGACGACCCGATCGCCCGCCAGTTCCTGCCCGACCCGGCCGAGCTCGACACCGCGGCCGAGGAGCGCCTCGATCCGATCGGCGACGACGCGATGAGCCCGGTCGAGGGCGTCGTGCATCGCTATCCGGACCGCGTGCTGCTCAAGCTCGTCCATGTCTGTCCGGTCTACTGCCGCTTCTGCTTCCGCCGCGCCATGGTCGGTCCCGGCGGCCGGCCGACGCTGTCGCCGAAGAAGATCATGGCGGCGCTCGACTACATCCGCGGCCGCCGCGAAATCTTCGAGGTGATCCTGACCGGCGGCGATCCGCTGATCCTGGCGCCCGACAAGCTCGCGGCCGTGATCACGGCGCTCGGCGCCATTTCTCACGTGAAGGTCGTGCGGGTGCATACCCGGGTGCCCGTGGCGATGCCGGAGGCGGTGACGCCGGCGCTGGTCGATGCGCTGAAGATCCCCGGCAAGGCGACCTATGTGGTGCTGCACGCCAACCACCCGCGCGAGCTGACCGAGGACGCGCGCGCCGCCTGCGGCCGGCTGATCGACGCCGGCATCCCGATGCTGTCGCAATCGGTGCTGCTGAAGGGCGTCAACGACGACGACAAGACCCTGGCCGAGCTGATGCGCAGCTTCGTCGCCGCGCGGATCAAGCCCTACTACCTGCACCACGGCGACCTCGCGCCCGGCACGGCGCATCTGAGGACGACGCTCGCCGATGGGCAGGTGCTGATGCGGCGCCTGCGCGGCCGCGTGTCGGGCCTCGCCCAGCCGACCTATGTGCTCGATCTGCCGGGCGGCGCCGGCAAGGTGCCGGTCGGCCCGACCTATGCGACGCCGGTCACCGGCTGCGAGCCGGGCGGCCCGGCGCACTGGGAGGTCGAGGACCTGCAGGGCCGCACCCGCATCTACCCGCCCGATCCGGACGAGGCCGAGCCGGTGCCGGAGAGCGACGCCGGCCCGCCCGAAGCCGAGGCCTGAGCCGCGCAGGCGGTCAGGCGGCGCGCGCCCCGGCGCCGCGCCGGTCCCGCCGCTCCGGGCCGGCATAGCCCGGATCCTGCCGCCGGCGGCGATCGAGCGCCCCGGTGCGCAGGTTCTGGAAGAACGTCGCGACCTCCTCGGACAGCCGCGTGGCGTGGCCGGCGAGCGCCTCGGCCGTGGTGAACACGGCACCGGCCGAGCGGCTCGCCTGCGCGACCGCGTCGCTCACCACCGCGATGTCGCCGACCAGCGAGGCGTTGCCGGCCGAGGCCTGCTGGGCGTTCTGCGAGATCTCGCGGGTCGCCGCGCCCTGCTGCTCGACCGCACTGGCGATCGTCGCCGTCACCCGGCTGATCTCCTGCATGGCGGCGCCGACCTCGCGCACCGCGACGACCGCGTCGCGGGTCGAGACCTGGATGGCGTCGATCTCGCCGGCGATCTCGGCCGTCGCCTTGGCGGTCTGGGCGGCCAGCGCCTTCACCTCCTGGGCGACGACCGCGAAGCCTTTTCCCGCCTCGCCGGCGCGCGCCGCCTCGATCGTCGCGTTGAGAGCGAGCAGGTTGGTCTGCGCCGCGATCGCCTGGATCATCTCGACGACGGCGCCGATGCGCTCGCTCATCGTCGCGAGGCTCTCGATCTCGGCGACCGAGCGGCCCGTCTTGGCGTCGGCCGCCGTCACCACCGCGGTCGCCTGGGCGATCTGGCGGGCGATCTCGGCGACCGAGGCGGACATCTCCTCGGCCGCCGCGGCGACCGTCTGGACCGAATGCGCCGCCTGCTCGGAGGCGCCCGTGGCGGCACTGGCGCGGCCCGAGGCCTGCGCCGCGACGCCGTCGATCGTCTGCGCATTGGTGCGCATCTCGCCGGCGCTGTCCGACACGGCCGTCACGACGTCCTCGATAGCGTCGCGGAAGGCCGTGATGGCGGCCTCGATCTTGCGATTCTGCTCGGCGAGCAGCGCGGTGCGGGCATGCTCCTCCCGCTCGGCATCGACATGCGCCTTCTCGACCGCCTTCACCTTGAAGGCCTCGACGGCGGCCGCGACCTCGCCGATCTCGTCACGCCGGCCCAGCCCCGGCAGCTTGACGTCGAAGTCGCCGTCGGCGAGCCGGCGCATGCCGGCGGTGAGCGCCCGCAGCGGGCCGACGATGCCGCGGTTGAGCAGCAGCGCGAGACCGAGCGTCACCAGGAGGACGATGCCGCCGATGACGAGCGCCGTCGTCCGCGCCTCGGCGAGCGCCGCCACGGCGCCGCTGCGATCGACGCCGAGCACGAACACACCGATCGCCTCGCCCTTGTAGTCGCGCACCGGCGCCGCGACGACGGCGTGCTCGACGCTGGCGACCGGCAACGTGATCATCTCCGACGAAGCGCCGAGCGCCTTCGTGATCTGCTCCGGCGTCAGCGCGGGCAGCTCGCGGAACGTCGACGCATAGGTGTCGAAGCCGTTCGGGGTCTTGAGGAGGAAGGCGACGTCGGCGCCGGTCGAGCGCTTGAACGCCTCGAAGAACGGCTTGCCGAACGACATGCCGATCTCGAGCGAGCCGACCTGCCGGCCGTCGTGAGACACCGGCACGACGCCGCGGATGCCGAGCCCGGCGACGCCGCTCTCCAGGCCCGAGACCGACTTGCCGGTGCGATTGACCTCGACCACGGTGTGACGGAAGGAGCTGAGATCGTCGCCGAAGCTCTCCGGCTTCTGATGCACGCGCAGGAACGTCGTCGCCGGCGCGGTGTGGAACTGCATCTGCACGATGCCGTGCCGGTCCTTCAGCGCCTTGAAGCCGGGCACCAGCATGGCGTGGAGCGTCGCGCGGTCGCGCGCCGCGAAGGCCGCCTGGATCGTGCTGTTGAGGGCGAGGCTGTCGGCGAGCGCGATGGCGCGCGCCGCGTCGTCGGCGAGACGGCCGGAGAAGAACGCCTGCAGCACCCCGAGCTCGTGGGCGGCGGCCTTCTCGGACATGCGGCTGGAGAGCCAGAGATTGCTCGCGGTCGTCGCCGCCACGGCGAGGACGACGCTGGCCGTGATCGCGGCCGCGAAGCGCATTCCGATGGTCATCCGGCCTAGCCGATGCTGCACGTCCGTCATCAGCCGCTCCTACCCATGAACTAATTCGGCCCTAAACGTTCTCTCATCACCTGCACTTGCACGAATACGTTGCAATGTTTCGCTTAAATTTACGTTTCCACCCGCACGCGCCGGAAGTGGAAACGCCGCCCCCGACGGATCGGGAGCGGCGTGTGAGCAGGTCGGATCTTCGAATTCGGCCGGCGGCGGCCTCACGCGGCCGTGCGGGTGCCCTCGCGGCGCTGCCGGCGGTCCGGGCCGGCATAGCTCGGATCGCGGCCCTTGCGGCGGTCGAGCACGCCGGTGCGCAGGCTGTGGAAGAACGCCGTCACCTCGCCGGAGAGGCGCGAGGCCTCGGCGGCCAGCGAGTCGGCCGCGCCGAACACGGCGCCGGCGGCGCGGCTCGCGTCGCCGACCGCGGTGCTCACCCGGCCGATATTGCCGGACAGCGTGGTGTTGCCGGCGGCGGCCGCGTGGGCGTTGTGCGAGATCTCCCGCGTCGCGGACCCCTGCTGCTCGACCGCGCCGGCGATCGTCGCGGTCACCTGGCTGATCTCGCGCATCGCCTCGCCGATCTCGCGCACCACCTCGACGGCATTGCGGGTCGATGACTGGATCGCCGCGATCTCGCCGGCGATCTCGGCCGTCGCCTTGGCGGTCTGGCCGGCCAGCGCCTTCACCTCGGAGGCGACCACGGCGAAGCCCTTGCCGGCCTCGCCGGCGCGGGCCGCCTCGATGGTAGCGTTCAGCGCCAGCAGGTTGGTCTGCGCCGCGATCGTCTCGATCAGCTCGACCACGGTGCCGATCCGCTGGCTCATCGTGGCGAGGCTCTCGATCTCGGCGACCGAGCGGCCGGTGCGCTGGTCGGCCGTCTTCACCACCTCGGTCGCCTGGCCGAGCTGGCGGCCGATCTCGCCGATCGAGGCCGACAGCTCCTCGGCCGCCGCCGCGACGGTCTCGACGCTGGCCGAGGCCTGCTCCGACGCGCTCGCCGCCTCGGTCGCCTCGGTCGAAGCCCGCGCCGACAGCCCGTCGATCGTCTCGGCATTGGCCCGCATCGTCGCGGCGTTGTCGTTCACCGAGCCGAGCATCGCCTCGATCGACGAGCGGAACGCCTCGATGGCGGCCTCGACCTTGGCGTTCTGCTCCTCGCGGATGCGGATGCGCTCCTGCTCCTGGTGCTCGGCGTCCAGCCGCGCCTTCTCGATCGCCTTGCGCTTGAACGCCTCGACGGCGGCCGCCACCTCGCCGATCTCGTCGCGCCGGCCGAGGCCGGGCAGCACCACCTCGAAGTCGCCGTCGGCGAGGCGCCGCATGCCGGCGGTCAGCGCCCGCAGCGGCTGCACGATGCTGCGGTTCAGGAGCGCCGCGAGGCCGAGCGTCACGATCAGCACCGCGAGCCCGATGCCGATCGACCAGTTGCGTGCCTCCGCCATCGCGGCCGTGAACTTGCTCTGGTCGACGGCGAGCACCGACACGCCGATGACGTCGCCGCGATAGTCGCGCACCGGCGCGAGCGCGACCGCGTGATCACGTCCGCCCAGCGCCGTGGCGAACGATACGACCTGCCCGGCGGCGGCCGCCGCCATCTGCTCGGCGCCGAGCACAGGCGCCTGTGCGAAGGTCGAGGCGAACGTGTCGAAACCGCTCGGGGACTTCAGATGAACGGCGAGATCGGCGCCGCTCGTCTGCTTGAACGACTGGAGAAGCGGCTTGCCGAACGACATGCCGATCTCGACCGAGCCGACCGCCCTGCCCTGATGGAGGACCGGCACGACGCCGCGGATGCCGAGGCCTTCGACGCCGTTCTCGAGGCCCGACACCGGCTTGCCGCTGCGGTTGACCTCGACCACGGTCTGGCGGATCGCCGAGAGGTCGTCGCCGAACTTCTCGGGCCGATGGACGCGCAGGAACGAGGTGGCGGGCGCGGTGTGGAACTGCATCTGGACGACGCGATGCTGATCCTTCAGGCGGCCGAAGTCCGGCACCAGCAGCCCGGCCAGCGCCTCGCGGTCGCGCGCCGCGAAGGCGGCCTGGATGCCACGATTGGCGGCGAGGCTGTCGGCGAGCGCCAGCGCGCGCTGCGCCTCGTTGCGCAGGCGCCCGACGAAGATCTCCTGCAGCACGGTCAGCTCGTGGTCGGCCGCCTGCTTCGTCATCCGGGCGGAGAGCCAGACATTGCTGGCCGTGGTCGCCGCGACCGCGAGGATCACGCTGGCGCCGAGCGCCGCGGCGAATCTCAGGCCGATGGTGGCGCGGGGAACGAAGGAGAGGGACATCCGAGAAACTCCACGACTGAAATCGGCGCCGCCTCGACGAGGCGGTGAATGACGGTCTCGAAAACCAGATGGTCGGCGGGGGTGAAAGACGCCGGAAACGGGTGGGCGGTCGCCAAGCGATCCGCGGTCATGGGGCGGGGGTCTCGATCCCGGTGAAACCGGATGCCTTCGTCACGCGAGCCCATAACCTGCCCCGACCGCGGCGACGGCGCCCGCGATCGAATCCCGACGCCACGGCAGCGACACCACGACTTTCGGTTTAATGCTCGGACTTGAATGAATGGTTACGCAGACTGTTCACCCTCCGTGGCACGCGGGCGTAGTCCGCGCGGCGCGCGCACTAGCCCGCGATCGCGGGACACGCGCGGCCCGGCCGGCGCGGCGCGCGCGCCGCTCGAATGCTGCGGCGCGGCGCCGCGTCGGCGGGACGACCGACCGGTGCGACGGTCATTGAGCCGCCACGACATCCCGGGATAGAGTTCTGCGGCTTCATCGTCCGCTGCCGACGAGCCCCGTGGCAACGGCCGGGCCTGTCGGGCGTTACCGTCCGTCTGGGCCGTCGGCGGACCGTGCGGCCTGCACCGTGATGTCTCGAGATCGGAACGCGCGTTTGGACCCCTCGTGCTTGTCGCTCGGTGAGGCCCTGGCCGACGCATGGTCGGCCGTCCCACAGGCCGTGCGCCGCGGCGCGCCGCTGCCGCCGGAGTACGAGCCACTGTTCGGGCCGCTGCGCACCGGCAGCGTCGACGCCCTGATGGTGATCGGCCAGATCGGCCAGTCGCTCGACGGCCGCATCGCCACGGTCGGCGGCCGGCTCGAATACATCAACGGCGCCGCCGGCCTCGCCCATCTGCACCGCCTGCGCGCCGTGGTCGACGCCGTGGTGGTCGGTGTCGGCACGGCGCTGTGCGACGACCCGCGGCTCACCGTCCGTCATGTCGCCGGTCCCGACCCGGCCCGTGTCGTCATCGACCCGCACGGGCGTCTCGACACCGACGCGCGGCTGCTCGCCGACGACGGCGTCCGACGGATCGTGGTGACCTCGGCCGCGGCGCCGCAAGGGGCGGACGCGCGGCGCCTGCCGGACGGCGTCGAGCGCCTCGTCGTGCCGGCGACCGACGGCCGCCTGGAGCCGGCCGCGATCCTGGCGGCGCTCGCCGCGGCGGGGTTCCGCCGCATCCTGATCGAAGGCGGCGCCGACACGCTGTCGCGCTTTCTCGCCGCCGGCTGCCTCGACCGCCTGCACGTGACGGTCGCGCCGATCATTCTCGGGTCCGGCCGGCCGGGCTGCACGCTGCCGCCCATCGCCGATGCCGAGGACGCGCTGCGCCCGCGCGTGCGGACCGTCCCGCTCGGTGACGAGGTGCTGTTCGACTGCGATCTGTCGGCTCAGCGCCGCCCGGTCGGGCCGGCGGTCGGGCCGGCGGCGCCGGGCGCCCCGGTCGCGCCGGTCGGCCGCGCGAACACGTCGCGGTGACCGATCCGGATGGTCGAGCGGCCGACCATGGCGAGGCCGGTGCGCCGCCGCACCCAGGCGTCGATGGTCGCCTGCGGGACGCCGACCAGCTCGCGCGCCGCAGCGGCCAGCGAGGCGACGACGTCGCCGAAGATCGGGTCGCGCGCCCCGATCACCCAGTCGGACAGGCCCTGCACCACCTCGTAGCCGAGGCGATCGAAGCGGCGCACCAGCTCGCCGACGGCGGCCGGCCCGAGCGCCGGGCCGAAGCCCTTGTCGGTCGACTGGTGGCGGTTGAAGGCCGACACGATGGTGGCGTCGGCGTCGTCGGCGGGCTCGAGCATCACCCGGCCGTCGTAGGAGAGGGCCGCGTAGAACGGCAGCCGGCGCACCGCGACCTCGGTGACCAGGCGCTCCAGCCAGTCCTGCGAGACGAGATCGAGAAACGCCGAGGTGGCGACGAGATCGATCGGCCCGTCGAGTGCGGTCTCGATGTCGCGGGCGAGATCGACGGCCGTGACGGTGACGCGCGGGCCGACCGCCATCGCCTCGGCGGCGCCCTTGGCGCGCGCCAAGAGCCCGAGATCGTTGTCGACCAGTCGCCAATGCTGATGCCGCGGCAAGAACTCGCTGAGCGCGCGCAGGGTCGACCCGGTGCCGCAGGCGAGGTCGACGATGGTGACCGACGTCTCCTGCGCGAAGCAGCGGCGCAACGCCTCCAGCACGGCCGGATTGCGGGCCTTCCGGTCGTGCGGCTCGCGGCGTTCGAGCCAGTCTGCGCTGAAGCTGCTCACGTGTCGGTTCCGGCTCCGTCGGTCTCTTGTCGTGCGGTCGTCAGGTCTTCGCGCATCACGTCGTCGCGCATCACTTCTTCGATCGTCGTCGCGACGATGCGGGCCGTGTCGGGCCAGCGCGGCAGCGTATCGGCCGCGGCCCGCGCCGCGGCGGCGAGCCGCGTGCGCGTCGTCGGCTCCGCGATCGCCTCGCGCAGCGCCACGGCGAACGCCGCGACATCGCCCGGCGGGACCAGAATCCCGGCGCCCGGCGGGACCGTGTCGGGGATCGCCCCGCCCGTCGTCCCGACCACCGGCAGCCCGAAGCTCGTCGCCTCCGCGAACGCCATTCCGTATCCCTCGAACAGCGACGCCGACACGAACAGGTCGGCCTCCGCATAGAGCGTCGCGAGCCGGTCCGCCGAGACGGTGCCGGCCAGCGTGACGCGATCCCCGAGGCCACGCGCCGCGATCAATGCCGCGACAGACGCCGCCGTCATCGGATCACGATCCTGCGGCCCGACGATGACGAGGCGCCAGTCGACATCCTTCAGCCGAGCCAGCGCCTCGATCAGAACATCGTAGCCCTTGCGCGGCACCAGCGACCCGACCGAGATCAAATTTGTAGCGCGATCATCGCCTGCAAGGAGACGCGACAAGCCGATCTCATCAGGCAAGAAGCGGGCCGACGAAACGCTGCCCGGCAAGAAACGGGCCGGCCGGTCGGTGCCCGGCACCGCGACCGTGATGCGGTCCGGCGCGACGCCGTAGTCGACGGCGACGCAGCGCGCCGTCGCCGGACTGGTGACGATGACGGCGCGGGCCCCGGCGAGCGCCGCGCGCTCGCTCGCCCGCAGCGCATCGGCCTCGTCCGGCGACAGCCCGGCCTCGAGCGCCAGCGGATGATGCACCAGCGCGACCACCGGCAGACGGCGGCACACCGTCGCGGCGAGATCCGGCAGCACCCCGTAGGCGAGGCCGTCGACGATCAGCGGGGTGCCGGGCGGGACCGCGCCGAGCATCGCGACGGCGGCCCGGCGGGTCGCGGCGTCGGGCCACGGAAAGCCGTCGCCGAGCGACAGCACGTCGACGCTCCAGCTGGCAGCGCGCAGCTCGGCGATCAGCCGCCTGTCGTAGCCGTAGCCGCCGGTCGGCGTGTCGAGATCGCCCGGCACGGCGAAGACGAGGCGCTTCATGTCGCGCTCGACCGAACAAGCCGCCGGTCATTCCGGGGCGGCGTGCAGCGCCGAACCCGGAATCCAGCCACACGCTCATGACACCGAAACTGGATTCCGGGTTCGCAGACCTGCGGTCTGCGCCCCGGAATGACCAGGAGAGGCCGACGACAAACCCTCACCACAGCGGTGCCTCGTACCAGGCGCGGGCGACGTGCGATTCGGAGATGGTGACGCGGATCGCGTGGAGCTCGCGGCCATCGCGACCGAGCCCGCCGGCGCGCGCCGTCTCGGCGAGCTTGTCGAAGACGTGGCGGGTCAGGAACTCGGTCGTGGTGTTCCGGCCGGCGAAGTCCGGAACGTCGTCGAGATTCTTGTAGTTCAGCGGCGCCAGCACGGCCTTCAGGGTCTCGTCGAGCCGGCCGATATCGACGACGATGCCGTTCTGGTCGAGTGCCTCGGACAGGATCGCCGCATCGACCACGAAGGTGGCGCCGTGCAGCGCCTGCGCCGGGCCGAACACGGCCCCGCGGAACGAGTGGGCGATCATGATGTGATGACGGACTTCGACGGCATACACGGGGGCGGCCTCCGGTTCGGGGCCGCCAGCTTAGCCGAAGATCCGCAGCGAGTGAGAACCGTCTCGGGCGCCGAGGCCGGGGCTACCCCCCTCCCCACCCCTCCCCCACAAGGGGGGAGGGAGCGGGCCCGTCGTGTCGCTCGTCTTTACCCAAACAGAGACGTGATCTTGCCGAGGCGTTTCGCCTCGAGCGTTCCCTCCCCCCTTGTGGGGGAGGGACAGGGAGGGGGGTGAGCCACGACGGGCCTGCCCTCACGTCCCCATGCGCTTCCTGCGCTGGCCGAGGGTGCGCAGGCGCAGCGCGTTGAGCTTGATGAAGCCCTGGGCGTCGTGCTGGTCGTAGGCGACGGCGCCCTCTTCGAAGGTGACGAGCTCCTGGTCATAGAGCGAGAACGGGCTCTCGCGGCCGACCACCGTCACGTTGCCCTTGTAGAGCTTGAGCCGCACCCGGCCGGTGACGAACTCCTGGCTCTTGTCGATCGCGGCCTGCAGCATCTCGCGCTCGGGCGCGAACCAGAAGCCGTTGTAGACGAGCTCGGCGTATTTCGGCATCAGCTCGTCCTTCAGGTGACCGGCGCCGCGGTCGAGCGTGATCGACTCGATGCCGCGATGCGCGGCGAGCAGGATGGTGCCGCCGGGCGTCTCGTACATGCCGCGCGACTTCATGCCGACGTAGCGGTTCTCGACCAGATCGAGCCGGCCGATGCCGTTGACCCGGCCGAGGTCGTTGAGCTTGGCGAGCAGCGTCGCCGGCGACAGCTTCACGCCGTCGATCGCCACCGCGTCACCGCGCTCGAAGTCGACGGTCAGGAAGGTCGCGTGGTCGGGCGCATCCTCGGGACCGACGGTGCGGCTGTAGACGTAGTCCGGCACGTCCTGGGCCGGGTCCTCCAGCACCTTGCCCTCGGAGGAGGTGTGCAGGAGGTTGGCGTCGGTCGAGAACGGCGCCTCGCCGCGCTTGTCCTTGGCGATCGGGATCTGGTGCGCCTCGGCGAACTCGATCAGTTTTGTGCGCGAGGTGAGATCCCATTCGCGCCACGGCGCGATCACCTTCACGTCGGGCTTCAGCGCGTAGTAGGCGAGCTCGAAGCGCACCTGGTCGTTGCCCTTGCCGGTGGCGCCGTGGCACACCGCGTCGGCACCGACTTGTTCCGCGATCTCGATCTGCTTCTTGCCGATCAGCGGGCGGGCGATCGAGGTGCCGAGCAGGTACTGGCCCTCGTAGAGGGCGTTGGCGCGGAACATCGGGAAGACGTAGTCGCGCACGAACTCCTCGCGCAGATCCTCGATGAAGATGTTCTCCGGCTTGATGCCGAGCAGGAGCGCCTTCTGGCGGGCCGGCTCCAGCTCCTCGCCCTGGCCGAGATCGGCCGTGAAGGTGACGACCTCGCAGCCATAGGTCGTCTGCAGCCACTTCAGGATGATCGAGGTGTCGAGACCGCCCGAATAGGCCAGCACCACCTTCTTGACGTCGCTCTTTGCCATGCCCTCTCGGCCGGACGGCCGCTCCTCGTGCCGACGGCCGCGGCGCTCCGGGGCCTCTGTCGGCGTGTCGTGAAAAATCGCGGCGGACTATAGGCGGCCGGCGCCGCCGCGCAAGCCGAGGCGCGCGGGCGGCAGCGTTGCCGGCGGGGTACTCCGGTGGGTGGGTTGTCGGCAGCGGGGTATGCACGTTCTCACGGCCCCTGTCGTCCCGGGGCGCGGCAAGTTCGCTCGGTCATTCCGGGCCGGCGCGGAGCGTCGGACCCGGAATCCAGCCGCACATTTCAAGACTGCCGCTGGATTCCGGGTTCGCGGCTTCGCCGCGCCCCGGAATGACGGTGAGTTCTTGGGCCGGCGGTCTCAGCCCGCCGTCGCCCCGACCTCGCCCCAGAACTCGGAAATCAGCGCAGAAATCTCCGCCGGCTTCTCCTCGTGGGCGAGGTGGCCGAGCGTGCGCAGGCAGACGACGCGGGAGCCGGGCACGCGGTCGCGCGCCTGGAACGATTCGTCGGGCGGCACCGTGCCGTCGCGCCCGCCCGCGATCAGCAGCAGCGGCACCGCGAGCCGCGGCAGGTCGGCGGTGAGGCGCTCGAGGTCCCAGTTCGCCATCATCACGAGGGCGGCGTGGACATGGTGCGGGTTGCGGGCGAGCCGGGCATAGAGCTCCTCGCCCTCGGGCGAGATGGTCGAGCCGGTCGAGTTCAGGATGCCGCGGATCGGGCCGCGCCCCTCGGCCCACCAGGCGAACGCCCGGGCGGTCAGCGTGTTGGAGGCGAGCACCCGGGCGATCGGCGCGAAGGTGTGGCCGGCGACGCCGCGGAACGGCATCAGCGCGCCATTGATCGAGACGATGCCGCGCGGCGCCAGCGTGCCGTCGATCGCCATGCGGATCAGCACGGCGGCCCCGGCCGAGTGGCCGGCGACCAGGGCCGGATCGACCGCGAGCGCATCGAGCAACGCCCGCACGGCCGCCGCCATGCCGGGCAGCGACAGGCTGGAATCGTCATGGGTGCGGGTGAAGCCGTGGCCGGGCAGATCGGGCGCCACCACGGTGAACTGCTCGGCGAGTCGCGGAATCATCGCGGCGAACGAATGGGTCGCCGCACCGGTGCCGTGGAGCAGGAGCAGCACGGGCCCCTGCCCGGCCTGCTGGACGTGCCAGTGGATCCCGCCCGCCTCGACGAAGCGGCTCGCGTCGCGGTTCGGCCAGTCGCGGCCGTCCCGCTCCCACGCCAGACGATCACTCATCCCGAAACGTCATGCTCTGGAATGTCAGGACCGAAAACACTCACGATCGAACGATTCTCGCCGGCGAACCAATCTCACGATCGACACATCGAGGTTGCCGGCAAAAACTACGCCGCCGGGTCCGGCCCGGATCAGTCTGAAAACATCCCGGCGTCGGGCCGGCCGGCCGCGGCCGACCGGCGTGCCTGTTCGCGACTCACTTCGCCGTCTGGAACAGCTCGTCGGACTTGAACTTCGGCGTCGCGAAGTCGCGGCCGGAGTGGTCGCGGTGATAGGCCTCGATGCGCTCCACCTCCTCGCGCGATCCGAAGATCAGGGCGATGCGCTGGTGCAGCTTGGTCGGCTTGACGTCGAGGATGCGGTCCTGGCCCGTGATCGCCATGCCGCCGGCCTGCTCGGCGATCAGCGCGATCGGGTTCGCCTCGTACATCAGCCGCAGCTTGCCGGGCTTGCCCGGATCGCGGGTGTCGCGCGGATACATGAAGACGCCGCCGCGGATCAGGATGCGGTGACAGTCGGCCACCAGCGAGGCGATCCACCGCATGTTGAAGTCTTTTCCGCGCGGCCCCGGCTGGCCTTCCAGGCACTCGTCCACGTAGCGCTTCACGGCCGGCTCCCAGAACCGGGCGTTCGACGCGTTGATGGCGAACTCCTGGGTGGTCGTCGGCATCTTGATGCGCGGATGCGTCAGGATGAACTCGCCGAGCTGCGGATCGAGCGTGAAGCCGTGCACGCCGGTGCCGACGGTGAGCACCAGCATGGTCGACGGTCCGTAGATCGCGTAGCCGGCGCAGACCTGCTTGACGCCGGGCTGCAGGAAATCTTCCGGCCGTGGCTCGACGCCGGGATTCGGCGCGCGCAGAATCGAGAAGATGCTGCCGACCGGCGCGTTCACGTCGATGTTCGACGAGCCGTCGAGCGGATCGAACAGCAGCAGATACTTGCCGCGGGGATAGCGGGGCGGGATCGCCCACGGCATATCCATCTCCTCCGACGCCATGCCGGCAAGCTGGCCGCCCCACTCGTTGGCGCGGATGAACACGTCGTTGGCAATGACGTCGAGCTTCTGCTGCGTCTCGCCCTGGATGTTGGTGGTGCCGGCCTGGCCGAGCGCGCCGCCGAGCGCGCCGTTGGCCACCCGCCGGGCGATCGCCTTGCAGGCGAGACCGACGTCGATGATCAGGGCACTGAAATCGCCGGTGGCTTCGGGGAATCTGCGCCGCTCTTCGATGAGGAATTGAGACAGCGTCGTGTGATCGGTGAGCATTATCGGTCTCCCAATCGTCAACTCATAACGTCCACGACGAGCAGGCTGCAAGCGGGAAGGTTCGAGCGGGAAGGCTCAGGTTGCCGGCCTGTCGGAGATCCGCCGGCATCGCTTGCTCGCGTCGACAGAAACTATAGTCCCGACCCCGAGGGAAAACCACGTTTATGTTGCATCACACGCGATATGTCGGGCGCGATCTCGCGGCGGCGCCCGCGCCGTTGTGCGCACGGTTGCGCTGCACGCTCAGTCGGCCGGCACCGCCCGCTTGGCCGGCGCGAGGCCGGTCACGAACTGGTCGTAGACGCGGGCAAAATCGCCCGGACGCTCGAATTGCGGGAAAGCGCCCGTGTCGAACACCTTGACGGACCAGTTGGGCCGCCGCCCAAGACTGTCGAGCTGTCCATAGTCGACAAAATCCCCGCGCGTCCCGTGGACGACCAGCACGGGCAGGCCGAGCTGCTCGTAGACGCGGGTGATGTCGCGGCTGAACAGGAGGCCGCCGACGAACCAGAACGGCGCGTGCTCGGCGCCCGGCTGATGCGTGGTGAGATAGGCGTAGTCCCACACCCCCTCGTCGATCGTCTTGGAGCCCCAGGTCTTCTCGAGGAAGAAGCGGATGCTCGGTCGGACGGTGAGCAGATCGAAGACGGCGCGGCCCCACACCGGGAACGAGAAGGCGCCGCGCAGCGCCGTGCTGCCGCGGGTGCTGCCCGGCGGCCCGTAATAGGGACCACGCGAATCGAGCCCGGTCGGGCTGACGAAGGCGACGCTGCGGAACGCGTTCGGGGCTTCGGCGGCGGCACGGGCCAGGAACTCCGAGCCGAGCGACAGGGCGATGGCATCGACCGGGCGGTCGCCGTGGATGCGCTTGATCTCCTCCACCATGGCCAGCACGGCGTCGGTCATCAGGCGCGGCGTGTAGGTGCGATCGCTGCGCTCGGAGAAGCCGAACCCCGGCAGGTCGAGGGCATAGACCGGGCGCCGGGTCCGCGCCGCCTCGTAGATCGGCTTCACCTCGTAGGCCGAGGCGGCGGCGTTGACGCTGTGGATCAGCAGGAGCGGCGGCAGGTCGGCCTCGGCCACCGCGGTCGCCTCGGCGGCCGGTGCCGTGGTCGGGGCGGGGCCGTCGACATAGTAGCTGAGCCGGCCGGCGATCGAGTCCATGTCGCGCTGGTCGCCCGGCAGGGCCGGCGGCATCCGCATCTTCTTGGGGATCAGGAAGGCGCTGACGGCGATCCAGCCGAGCGCCGCGACGGCCGGCACGGCGGCGATCCCGCGCACCCAGCCGGCGCCGGTGCCGCGCCGGCCCGCATTGATCCCGCGATGCACCGGCAGCGGGCGGCGGGCGAGCGTCGACTTGATCGGCATGGAGAAAACCCTCGGCTGGCGGTCGCGGTCGCGCGCCCGAACACCTCCATAACGACCGGCCCGGCCGGTTGGTTCTCTGCGCGACGCCGTTTTGCCGCACGACGAGGCGTGGCGTTGTGTTCCTTCTCCCCGCGCGCGGGGAGAAGGTGGCTCGACGCACAGCGGCGAGACGGATGAGGGGGCGCCTCCGTATTCACGAGACGCCCCCTCACCCGATGTCCGCGCTCGACGCGCGAACGTCGACCTCTCCCCGCGCGGCGGGGAGAGGCTCTAGGAACGGCTCTGGGAACGAGCCCCTACCCGGCGAGCGACTCGCGGGGCGGCGACACGGCCTTGACGGCGCCCGAGATCGCCGCCGCGTCGGCATAGGGCAGCGGCAGGTACATGGCGTCCATCTCGCCGGCGATTTTTCGCGCCAGCGGGCGGGGATGGGGCGCCGTGTCGACGAGGAGCGCGGTCAGGCCGGCGGCGCGCAGGAGGCGGGCCGAGGCGAGCGCGTCCTCCTCGGCCTTGGGCCGGCCCGGCGAGCCGTCGCGGGCAATGTTGGCGGAGCCGTCGGTCAGCAGAATGATGAACGGCGTCTGCCCCTTGCGCCGGATCTGATCGGCCAGCGCGACGGCGAGGTCGATGCCGCAGGCGAGCGGCGTGCCGCCGCCGCCGGGAAGCCCCGCGAGGTTGCGCTTCGCCCGCACCAGCGAGCGGGTCGGCGGCAACAGGATCTTGGCGACCTTGCCGCGGAACGACACCATGGCGACCTGGTCGCGGCGCACGTAGCAGTCGGCGAGCAGCAGCTCGACCGCGCCCTTCGCCTCGGCGAGCCGGTGCAGGGCCGACGAGCCGGAGGCGTCGACCACGAAGATCGTCGCCGTCTCGGTCTTCTGCTTGAAGCGGGTGATGCGGAAGTCGTCCTTGCGCACCTCGATGCGGGCGGTGCGCTCCGTCTCGCCGGCCAGCGCGCGCTCGCGCCGGCGCAGCGGCTGCCAGGGCGCCGCGGCCCGCAGCGTCTCGATGAGGTTGAGGCGGGCGCCGCCCGCGCGCGGCTCGCCGCGTCGCACACCGGCCGGACGTCCGCGCAGCTTGGTCTTCTGCAGGTGCCCCGCGCGGCCGGTCGAGGGGATGCGCGGCTTGATGCGGCCCTGCAGACGGAGCTGCTCGAGAATGCCGGACGGAATCGCCGCCTTGGCGGCCTCGAGGATCATGTCCTCGAGCGGCCGGTCCTCGACGTTCTCCTGCTCCTCGTTCTTGCCATCGGGCGGCGGCGGCTCGTCCTGCTGCTGCTGATCCTCCGGCGGCGTCTCCTCCTCCGGGGGCGGCAGCGGCAGACGGGTGGCGCGCGGCGCCAGCACCAGGCGGGCGGCGACGGCCGCGTCCTCCTTGGCGATCTCGTCGCGTCCCATCAGGGCGGCGTGAGCCCGCGCGACGGCCAGCGCCTGCAGGGGCGCGCGCAGCGACCAGACGCCGAGCGACAGCGCCGTGCCGCACAGCGCCTCGACCACGTCGTCGGGCGCCACGATACCGGCGAGCTTTTCGCGCGCCGCCGCGATGTCGTCGGCGTCGGGCGCGTCCTCGGCCGGCGGCTCGGCCGAGACGCCCTCGAAGTTCAGCCGGAAGGCGAGGCGGTCGGCGAGCGCGGTCGGCGGCTGCTCGTCCTCGGTCATGCCCTCGTCGAGGGCGACGATGCCGAAGCGGGTCGGCGCGTCGATGGCGATGCCGTCGCGCTCGACCGTGACGCCGCCGTTGTCCAACACGGCGCCGATGCGGGCCGCCGTGCCGGCCGACATCCGCTCCGCCATGGCGGCGATCAGCACGCCGCCGTCGGTCTCGGTGAGAATCCCGCGCTCGGCGATCGGCCGACCGGCCCGCAAGGTTGCGGCGAGGTCGAGCCCGCCGAGCAGGCGGCTGTCGCTGACGTGATGCGGCAGCCGGCGCACCGGCGCGCCCTCGGGCAGCAGCTTGCGCAGCGTCGTCAGCCAGCGGTCGCGGGCGAGGCCCGGGAGCGAGCGCAGCGCGACGCCGACCGTGCCGGCCGGATCGACCGCGAACAGCGCCGCCGCCAGGACCGCGTCGGCCCAGGGGGACCGTTCGGGCGCTGCGGTCTCGGCCGGGTCGGTCATGCGGCGAAATGCTCCGCCAGCGCCCGCTCGACCCGCACCGTCGAGCCCGCCTCGTCGAGCGGGTTGCGGCGCAGGCGGTGGCGCAACGCCGACGGCGCGACCCGCTTGAGATGCTTGTCGCCGACGCTCGCGTCGCCCTCGAAGGCGGCGAGCGCACGCGCCGCCCGGATCAGGGTCAGCTCGCCGCGCAGGCCGTCGGTGCCGAGCCCCATGCACAGCTTCGCGGCGCTCTCCAGCGTCGCGTCCGGCACCTTCACGGACGACACCCGCTCGCGCGCCGCGAGGATCTTGCGGCGGAGCTTGTCGTCCTCCTTCTTCCACTTGGCGATGAAGGCTTCCGGATCGCGCTCGAAGGCGTCGCGCCGGCGCACCACCTCGATGCGGGTCGGCAGATCCTCGGGCGTGCGCACCTCGACCGACAGGCCGAAGCGGTCGAGGAGCTGCGGGCGCAGCTCGCCCTCCTCCGGGTTGCCGGTGCCGACCAGCACGAACTTGGCCGGATGGCGGATGGAAAGACCCTCGCGCTCGACCACGTTCTCGCCCGACGCGGCGACGTCGAGCAGCAGGTCGACCAGATGGTCCTCCAGGAGATTCGCCTCGTCGATATAGAGGAAGCCGCGATGGGCGCGGGCCAGGAGGCCCGGCTCGAACGCCTTGACGCCCTGCGTCAGGGCGCGCTCGAGGTCGAGGGCGCCGACCACCCGGTCCTCGGTGGCGCCGAGCGGGAGATCCACCACCGGCACCGGCACCTGCCGGCTCTTCAGCTCGGCCTCGGACTTGCCGCGGCAGTGCTCGCACGACGCGGCCGGCTTCGCCGGGTCGCACGCGTACGGGCAGCCGACGACGACCTTCATCTTCGGGAGGAGCTGCGCCAGGGCGCGCACCGCGGTCGACTTGCCGGTGCCGCGGTCGCCGAAGGCGAGCACGCCACCGACGGAGGAATCCACCGCGGCGATCAGCAGGGCGAGCTTGATCTCGTCCTGCCCGACGATGGCGGAGAACGGAAACACCAATGCCATGAGGGGCCCAATCTCGATGAGGCAGTACGGGGAACGGGCGCCGGCCGCCGGTCGTGGACGGACCGCGCCATCTGTCAGGCCCGAGAAGTATAGGGAGTGTCAACTCGCCGCAACATGCGTAAGCCCCCTGAGGTCGCGGGATGGTCACGGGATTAGTCGCGGCGGAGGGGTGCTGGAAAACGCGCCCGTCCGGTGGATGGGCGTCATGCTTGGGCACCGGCGCCACATCACGCTCCCCGCCGCGCGACGGCGCAGCGGGGGGCGGCTCCTGAAACACAAAGGTTCACGGGCTCTCAGAGGCTATGGATCTTCCGATTTTTGCACTCTTCGACCTGAGTCCAATCAATGACTTGGCCGGGCCGGAAACGCCGAAAACCGGAATGATTCACAAGCTCTCAGGTGCGCGACTGTCGGATCACGTCGAGCCAGCTCTGGGCGGCCTTCTCGGCGCTCTTGCGCACCGCTTCGGGCTGCTTCTGGGCGAACTCTTCCATGTAGGCGTCGCCCGCCCCGCCGGCCGTCGCGATCAGGTGCCACTTGACCGCCTCGACCGGGTCCGCCGGCACGCCGCGGCCGGCCGAGAGCAGGCGCGCGAGGCGGTTCTGGGCGATGGCGTTGCCGCGCATCGCGGCCTTGCGGAAGAATGCGGCGGCGCGCGCCTCGTCCTTCGGCGTGCCGGTGCCGTTGAACAGCGCGATGGCGTATTCCACCTGGGCATCGACCACGCCGGCGACGGCGGCGCGCTCCATCCAGCGGGCCGATTCGGCCATGTCCTGCCGCACGCCGCGGCCCTCCTTGTGGAGGACGGCGAGGGCGTACTGGGCCTCCGGGCTGCCGCTCGCGGCCGCCGTGCGGAACAGCTCGGCGGCGCGGTCGTAGTCCTGCGGGAAGAGCTGGCCCTCGACATAGAACAGCCCGAGGTCGTAGGCGGCGGCCGGATGGCCGAGCTTGGCGGCGGCGGCGAGCAGGCGGGCCGCCTCGCCCGTATCCTTCGGGCCGGCGCGGCCGCCGAGCCGGAACA
>NZ_JBEOMB010000077.1:0-7944 GCF_046000175.1 Rhodoplanes sp. SY1 | reverse complement strand
CCTCATCTGATGATCGGTGACGTGACGGCCGGGCAACGGGTGATTCCTCTTTGGCGAGAAGAACCATCCATCCCCGATCGACCGCGATCGCCAGACGGCGCGGTCCCCGAAGGGATCGCGCCGTCGCCGGGCTCGTTCCTCCGGTCGGGCTACGCCCTCCCTCCGGAACGAGCCCGGCGACCTCTCATCCTGATTGACGCTCCCCGCTCATCTTGATCGCCGCGCGGCACCTGACGACCGGATGTTGAAGGCCAACATCGTCGCCGAGCTGCACCGCTCGATCAAGGATCGCGGTCTCACTCAGGTAAAAGCGGCGAAGCTGATGGGCATCTCGCAACCCGACCTGTCCCACCTTCTGCGGGGCGATTTCGAGGACTACTCGGCCGAGCGTCTGATGAAGATGCTCACTGTGTTCGAGCAGGACGTGGAGATCGTCGTGAAGCCGCACCGCCGGGCGGGTGAGGTCGGGCGGATCATGTTCCGGCCAACCGCCGTGTGACCGACTTCTCTTGTGGCGGGCTTCGGCCCGCCATTTTTTTTCGGTCGCGCCCAAGCGGGTTGGGCTCTCGTGAACGGAGCCGCGTGCCGCGTCTCCGCCCTGCGGGCTTCGATCCCTCGCGCAAGAGCCACCCCGGCCCGGCCGCCTCAAGGCCAGGCCCTGCTACGCGCGGCCTTGACCCGGCCGCTCCGGGACAACGCCATCTCGCTGGCGTGAGTGCGCTGAGGCCCGCATTTCCGACGACGACAGGAGGAACAGTCACGATTTCAGGTGGTTATTCATGGTGGTGTCAGGTGAGATTTTATGCTACTATCCATAAGAAATGGAAATGAAGGGTCGTGTTTATGCAGTCTGCTGAGAAAATCAGCATCACCATGACGCCCGACATGCTCCGCGCCATCCGCGAGAGTGTCGAGGCCGGGGAGTATGCCTCCACCAGCGAGGCGATGCGCGATGCGGTGCGTGTGTGGCAACGGCAGCGTCTCGAAGATGCGGAGCGCCTCGCCGCAATCCGTGCCCGTGTTCGCCGTTCTCTTGACGACCCGCGTCCCGACCTGGACGAGGACGATGTCGAGGCCCGCATGAAGGCCCTCTTTGCGGAAACGGCAAAAGCCCGCCGAAATGCGTCGGCTTAAGGTTCGCTATCGTCCCGAGGCTCTTGCCGATCTTGAGGACATCTTTCGGGTCGTTCTGCACCTCAGTTCCAACCAGATCACGGCCGAGCGGTTCGTCGACCGCATCCGCAGGAGATGCCGCCGTATCGGTAACGTGCCGTTAGGTAGCCGCGCTCGTGACGATCTGGAGCCGGGCTTGCGGACCGCGCCGTTCGAGCACTCCGCTGTCATCGCCTACACGGTTGAGGACGATTGCGTGCGCATCGTCAACATCTTCTACAGCGGTCGCGACTACGAGGCGCTCTATCGGAACCAAGAGCCCGCGCCGGAATCCGGCGAGGAGAACACATAGACCGCTTGTGAACTGGGGGGCACGAAACGAAGGGAGCAAGCTATGACCAAGAAGAAAAGCGCTGTGCTGCCTCCCCACGAAGAGAGCAGCGGCAATGTGTTTGCTGATCTCGGTTTCTCCAATCCCGATGACCGGATGTTGAAGGCCAACATCGTCGCCGAGCTGCACCGCTCGATCAAGGATCGCGGCCTCCCCCAGGTAAAGGCAGCGAAGCTGATGGGCATCTCGCAACCCGACCTGTCCCACCTTCTGCGGGGCGATTTCGAGAACTACTCGGCCGAGCGCCTGATGAAGATGCTCACCGTGTTCGAGCAGGACGCGGAGATCGTCGTGTAGCCGCACCGCCGGGCGGGCGAAGTCGGCCGGATCATGTTCCGGCCGACCGCCATGTGTCGGTTTTTTCGCGGATGGCGGGCTCCTGCCCGCCATTTTTACTCGGACGCACCCGAAGCAGGCCGGGCTCTCGCGGACGTAGCCGCAGAGCTTCTGCTATCGGCGCGAAAGGGTCGCACGGGCTGCAGCGCGATCCGCACTGCGCGCCTGATTGGAATAATAAGCGGCTCGCCCCGATATTATCGTTATGTTGACGGACAAGCGGCTGATATTCTCGCCTTGCTTTGCGAATAGCGCCCTGGGCTTGATATGGCTGAAAGCGGATTTGCGGGGCGGAATACGTCCTCTGATGAAGCGGGCGGTACTGCGCGCTTGACATTTCAACCGACGCCGCCATTATTATTAGAATGAATACCGTCATGGAAAGAATCCTGCAATTCTTCAGTAGCCTTCTTTTCGCAATCATTGATAACATCCTGTGTTTCAATGGCCTGTGGGATGCATTGGAAAGCACGCAGCGTAAAGGTCGCTGGACGCCTCGAAAGTGGCGTATCTGGCGTTATATATTCCGTAACTCCGCGTGCAAGCGGAGAAATCGGATTGATTGTCGGTAGTCCTGCTTATTTACCCGTTTCGGCCAAACTAACCGCGCTGTCGACAATCGCCAGTGCCGCGTGACCGAATTTTCATTCGCCTACCCGGAAAGGAATACGAAGCGCAAATGTAAGTGCGCGCCTGATCGGCCGGGCTCTCGTGAACGGAGCCGCGTGCCGTCTCTCCGCCTGCGGGGTTCGATCCCTCGCGCAAGAGCCACCCCGGCCCAGCCGCCTCAAGGCCAATCCCTGCGGGCGCGCTACGCGCGGCCTTGACCCGGACGTTCCGGCGCGGCGAGGGGAGGCCATCGTTCAGGGGGTGGTACGCCCTGAACGGCCATGACTGAACCGGGCAACGGCTCAGGAGGCGTGTGGTGTCACCCCTCTGAGCGCCGTTCACAAGTATTCAAATGGGGTACAGCGCCGCGCCTCCCGGTGAAACTGATCAATCCTGTGGAACACCCTCGTGTGCGCCAGCATCTCCTTTGTGATCACACGGGGCTAACATCATGATGAAGCAGGAACAAAACACCAGAACGCTCAAGGCTCTGGCCTGTATTACCGTTGCGCACGCGAGTGTCTGTCCCGCGTTTGCAATGCTCTGCAGGGTAGCACTATCCCGAGACCTGTGTCAGCCCGGCTCGGAGGCTTTCCATGCGCTGGACGGCCGCCATCACGAACTGATGGAGCAGATCATGGCGGACGTCGGCGTCGAAGACTGATCCGGAAAAGCTTATGTCCTCTCCCTCGATTTTACCTGCTCTCGGCATTTACCTGTCACGGGCCATCCGGAACGCAGAAGAAACCGAGCGCCTCCTTGTGAGCGCGCTAAGCGGGAATCCGGCAAACTCACAACCGATGCTGCAGCGGTTATTGGCTTCTACCCGTGTTCGGCTGGAACAGTTGAGGGCGGAGGCCGACCAGGTCGAAGACGCACAGCATGAGGTTGATCTGCAGACGATCACCTCCTCTCGTTGAGAGGGTGAAAGTATTATATTACTTCTTTCGAAGCTTCACTGGGTGCCTTATTGCTGCGGCTTATGAATGATAACCATCTCACTGATTTTGCGACAGAATTCTCATTTTCTAGGGAACGATGTCCCTACTCAGGTGTTCTCCCCGCGCTCACTTCTGTGAGTGGCGGCGTCACGAAGGCCATCTGACGCTGCCGAGCGACTGATCAACTGGGGCCGCTGCCCGAGCCTTCCGACCATCAGCTCCGGGCTGGTTGCGGGCAGCGGCACTTTTGAGACGCGCGAGACCAGGGACCCTCATGAGCAACCGCAGCAGGCCACCCGGTAGCCGGAAAAGCTCGTCTGTGCTGAACCGCGCTCTCAGCAGGCCGCACCCTCTCGGAGACCGGCACGTTCTCTCGCCCGAACTGGTCGCCTCATTGATCTTGAACCGCGAGATCATCCTGGACCGGCCGCCGTGTCGGATGTGTGCGCACGGCACCCGGCTGGTGGGCCGAACCTATGTGCGCGAAGACGGCAACAACTTTGAAGAGCGGACCTTCGAGTGCTTCTTCTGCGGCCACAGCCAGGTGGCCCGCCGTCTGCTCTGAGGGTTTGCAAAACCCGTTCGGAACCACATTCTCGGCCAGCGCATTGCTTATTTGCAGTCAGACGAAGGTGCAACCCGGTCCCTACCTCCAGACCTCCCGATGCAGGGGATGTGAAGCTCTCCCCGCGCTGAATGCACCCCCGACAGACTGTCTCCTGAAGCCGTCCGCGAGGGCTCCGCGCGGACGGCTTCTCTTTGGTTCAGCGCTTCGCAGTAGCGCCCCGCGCGTCACGCGCGAGAAACGTGCGGACCACCCCCGGCAGGTTCTCGTCGAGCCAGCCCGCCATCTCCTTCTCCTCGGCGAGAATCTCCTGGCAGACCTCCTTGGTGGTCAGATCCCCGGCGCTCTCCGCCGCCGTGATCAGCGCCTTGTAGGTGGCCATCTCCATCTGTTCGAACGCGAAGCTCGCGACCGAGGCCTTCACCACCTCGTCACTCGTGAACACGCCGGTCAGCGCCTGGCCGAAGCCCAGGACCTGCGCCGCCGTGTCCTTGAAGACCGACGTGCTGCCGCCGTGCCGCTCGATGCAGCCCTGAAGGCGCTCCGCCTGGCTGCGGGTCTGCTCCAGATGCCGCTCGATCTTCGCGCGCAGCTCCGGATAATGCTCCAGACGGCTGGCCGTGTTGCTCAGCATCTGTTCGGCGTGTTTCTCCATGGCGTGCGCGTCGCGCAGCCAGTCCAGAAGTGTTCCCTCCACCGATTCCGTCCTGGTCGTCATAGCCTCTCCCTTCTCGTCACGGCCATTCGGCCGGTATTTGAAAACGGAAGCGGGCTCGGATCAGTTCCTGGGACGGCGAAACTGCCTCGTTTGGTTTTCCAGGTCACTTTCGCGGAAACGAAGCGCAAGGTATCAAGGCGCCTCCATGTGACGTACAAACAATGTATTCTGAGGCGAACCAGGGAGCCGTGGATGTGAACATGGATACGACGCGGTATCGTCTCTCCGCCGGCAGTGACGGATGGAACTGGCAGCTGTTCGACGAGGATGATCGCCTGCTGGCACAGGGAGCGGCGCCCACCATGACCCTCGCCCGGGCGGCGGCCATGCAGCGCGGCATCCACGAACTCACAGCTGGTCTGCTGTTTCCAGATTCGCAATCCGGCCCTTGCGAGGGGCCTGACCAGCATTAGGTAGGTCGTGGGGCGTAACGAACCACACCTGTCCGAGAAACAATGATCACCCGAAGGATGCTGAACCGGCCCGCCGGACTTTACTGGGCGAAGATCGATCACGACGGGAGAGGGCCGGTTCCCGACATTACCGTGGTAGACGTCGATGACGATGGTGACGTCCGGGCCATCGGCTACCGTGATACGATCGACCCGGCGAAAGTGACCTGGCTGGGGCTCGCCGTGCCTCCGGCGGCGCTGGAACGCCGGTGACGAAATTTCAATCGATGGGAGCGCCGGTCGCTTTGCCGAAGCGCGCAACCGCCCTCCCGGCCGCGATCTCACGCAGCTTGAACACCAGAATGATCCCGAGCAGCGCGAACCCGACGCTGTTGGCGAGGATGATCACGGCGTCGCCCCGCAGGAGCCCGTAAAGCACCCACAATCCGATGCCTGTTGCGAGGATCACGAGCATCCTGAGTGACAGGTCCCCGGCCTTCCCTGTCCGCCAGCATTTTCTCACCTGCGGGATGTAAGACAGCGTCGTGCACAGGGCGGCGACGAGACCCACGACCGTGGTGAAGTCCTGCTGCAGGAGACTGGCCATATCCGCCAATGACGTTGCGCTTGCGAGGTTCCTCCACGGGTCGAACGCTCGGCAAACTGTACCGAGCAGTGCCGCTTGACCTTGTCGGGCCGGATCTTCCAGCTTTCACGAGCGGGCAGACCCGCCGAAGTCCCATTTCGCGCTTCTGCCCGCCTCGCCCCGGATCAGCGATCCGGGGCGAGCTTTCAAGAACCGGCAGCGCTCCGGTTAACAATTCTTGTCAAAAACGGACAATCCACCTACGGTGGATTTATGAGAGCGTCTGCAACCCGTATGCGCACATTGACGATCTCGCTTTCTCACCGCCAGGTGAAGAGGATTCAAGAAGCTGTGGATTCAGGAACTTACGCTTCGAACAGCGAGGTCGTCCGCGATGCCCTGCGCTTGTGGGAACAGCGCGAGGAGCAGCGCGCCGTGGATCTGGATCGGCTAAAACGCGCCGACGACGAGGCCGAGCGGAACCCAGCGAAGGGGCGCTCGAACCCGGACTGAGGTCGCGTCGAGGCAGGCAGCCCGTTCTCCCCGGCATGCGCGCCGAGACGGCAGCCGCGAGCAAAAGCCGCTCAGCCTACACTGCGATTGCGGCCAGCCCCCTTGGCGGACAGGAGACACGCATCAGCCGCACGGACCAGCCCCTCGGGCGTGACGGCGTCCGCGAGTTCGGCAGCCCCGATGGACAACGAGACGCGGCCGAGATGCTCCTGCGTCGAGCGTCGGAGCAGGACCTTTCTCGAAACCGCCGCACGGATGGTCTCGCTGACCGCCAGCGCTTCGGAGAGCGTCGTGCGCGGCAACAGCACCGCGAACTCGTCGCCTCCGAAGCGCAACACCAAGTCGCCCTCACGAACGTTCTGCTTGAGCGAGGTCGCGACCAGCCGCAGCACCTCGTCCCCGATCTGGTGGCCATACTGGTCGTTGAATTCCTTGAAATGATCCACGTCGGCGATGATCAGGGCGAGCGCCGTCCCGGCCGTGCGGGCCTCGGCCACCATCCGGACCAGCATGAAGTCGAACAGTTTCCGGTTGCCGACCGCCGTGACCGGATCCGTCACGCTCTCCAGCTGGAGCAGCTCGATATTGCGCTGGAGCTGCAGCACCTGGTTCTCCGACTTGCGAAGGTGGGCCTGCATGCGTGCATTGGCCCGCTTGATGTCCTTGGTGGACTTCAGAAGCGCCGTCAGGACCGCGTTCAGCGCCTTGTTTTCCTCCATCAGGTCGAGCTGTTCCACGGCGTGCCGAAGCCCCACGTCGTAGACATCGACGGCCTCGCTCGCCGTGCCGAGGAGGGTTCCCACGGTGTGCGCCTCGTCGCGCAGGCGCTCGCCGGCCGAGACCAGCTGCTGGAGTGCCCGCAGGGGTGAACAGTGCCGGTCATAGACCGTTTTCACGCTGTTTGGGGACACCTGACCGGAGGCTTCGAGCGCGTCGATGTCTTTCGCAAGCTCCTGGTTAGTCCCGCAGAAGTAGGTGAACCAGACCTCGAATGTCTTCGGATCGAGCAGCAGGTCGGCCGAGGTGATGCGGGCGAGCGCCTTTGCCGCGATCGACGCGACATGAAGGCGCTCGTCGGCAGTTGCTGCGGGTTCCGATCGCTGTGCCAATGGATCCATCCTTTCCGGGGCGCCTGGCCCGGCTGACATTCCTCCGTCAGCTACACGGGGCGGGCGGGAGCTGCATCGACGGATCGAATCCGGCTGTGGACTTCGTCCAGACGCTGCCGGGTCTGCGTGATCTGCCCTCGGATGCCCTCGATCTTGTCCCGGGTGCTCTCGCGATCGGCATCGTTGCCGGTCATGACCAGAACTGCTCCAAGCAGTCGTTCCAGATGCTGCGTCAGCAGGATGAACAGCTCCAAAAGCTCGTACAGGCCGTTCTGGATCAGCTCCCGGTCGGCCGCATTGGCTGCCGAGGAGTCCTTTCCGCCGTGAACAAGAACGAGTGTCCGTGCCATCGACAAGTCCCTCATTTCCGCTCGGGGAGCGTGGCTACCATTCTCCCCGGCGGCCACGCCGTTCGAGGAGGATCCGACGGGCGGGAGCGGCGGTCCGCTGGAGTTGGTCATAAGCACGTGCGACCGCGTCCCGCGCGGTGTCGATCTGCCCGATATACTCGGCCCCTCCCGGCGTCGTCGCCATGATCTCGGAGACACAGGCCAGCATCCCGTCGATCTGGTGGGAGACCTGAACCAGAAGGGTCATCAACCCGTGGAACTGGCATTGCACAGCGTGCAGGTCGACGTGCTCTTCCGGACGACGTTCCGGGTCCGGCCGAG
>NZ_JBEOMB010000076.1:0-27169 GCF_046000175.1 Rhodoplanes sp. SY1 | reverse complement strand
AAACCGGGGTCCACTTCACGCACGACGGGCCGCACTGAAACGAGTTTCTCGCCGGGGCTATGCGGCGGATCTGTAAGCGTCTGGATCGGATGTGGCGTCGGAGAAGATCAGCGCCTGCGATGCGGCGAACCGCTCCTCACCTCAGCCATGAGACCGGCGGCGGCGTCGCGTGAGCAAGAGCGCGACGGTCGGGGGCAGGGCGAACGGGAGACGGCACGCGCGGCGCCGCCTCCCGGTCGGTCGTTTCAGTTGACGCGGGTCTCGGTGCGGGCCTCGGCGGGCTTGAAGGCCCCGCCCTTGGCCGCCGGCAGCTCGAGCGTCGCCGGCGCGGCCTTGGCCGGGGCGTTGGCGCGGCGGATCTGGTAGAGGTACCAGGCGCCGACGCCGGCCACCAGGATGCCGACCTGGTAGGCGGGCAGCAGCAGCGACAGGGCGATCAGCACCACCGCGACCGTGCAGGCCTTGGCGAGCTTCTCGCCGTCCGAGGCGATCAGCGACAGCCGATCGTAGTTGTCGCCCTCCAGGAAGGGCGCCGCGAAGCGATCCAGGCCGAACCGCGTCCATGCGTTGAGGAAGCCCAGCTTGTGGGCCCACAGCAGGAACAGGGTGGCGGCGAAGGCGATCACGGAAACCGCGGCTCCGAGCGGGCCGGCGGCGGCGCCGATGACCACGACCAGGGCGACGGCGAAAGCAGCAATCCAATAATTCATTTGAGTAACCCTTCACCCGACGTGGGTGCCTTTCAGGTTGTCCTCTCCCGACGAAATACGCAGACCGGATGAATCTACCGCGTCGGCATGGGCGTGTAAATTTAGCCGCCGGGGCTTGGTCGGGGCGGCCAGGAGGGCCCTGGGCCTGTCCGGCGGGCATAACCCGCTCGCCGATCGGCGTGTCTTCGGCCAACCGCCATCGATCGAGCGTCCGCGACGGACCGGTCTCGCGGGTGCCGCGCGCTTCGTCGCGGTGGCCCGAGACGGGTATCGAGGGACCAGCCAACGGCGAATCGGCGGCCCCGGCCGGCCCTCCGATTCAATCAAAGGTTGCAGCTGTCTCCCGTCCGGAGGGGCGTGGTCCGGACGATCGCCGCCCTGGCTTGCCCCGCCGGGCGACGCACGTTACAAGGGCGGCGTTGCGTCTTCGGTAACGCCGCGTCAACACGTGTCGAGCACCGTGACGGGCAACAGAGGATCGGGCATGTCGCCGCGCCGCCAGCATCGCGGGCTTTTGGATCGGGTCGTTTCGGCCCCGTCCGCGGCTGCCCTGATTTCCGGCCTCCTTCTCCTTAGCTGCCCCTGAGGGCCGGCAGGGCGCGACGCGCCTGGGCGCTCAGGGGACCCGAGACGGAACCCGGACGCGCCCCGACGAGGCGCACGCTCTTCGAGAAGGACTCGTTTCCATGACCGCGCAACACCCGGCCGCGCCGACCGCGCAACACCCGCACTCCGAGAAGGACCGCGTTGTCATCTTCGACACGACGCTGCGCGACGGCGAGCAGTCGCCCGGCGCCACCATGACCCACGAGGAGAAGCTCGAGGTCGCCGAGCTGCTCGACCAGATGGGCGTCGACGTGATCGAGGCCGGCTTCCCGATCGCCTCGGAGGGCGACTTCTTCGCCGTCAACGAGATCGCCAAGCGCACCAAGAACGCGGTCGTCTGCGGCCTCTCCCGCGCGGCCTTCAAGGACATCGACCGCTGCGCCGAGGCGATCAAGCCGGCGGCGCGCAAGCGCATCCACACCTTTCTCTCCACCTCGCCCGTGCACATGAAGCACAAGCTCCAGAAGGAGCCGCACGAGGTCTACGAGATGGTGATCGCGCAGGTGACGCGCGCCCGCAACTACACGGACGACGTCGAGTGGTCGTCGGAGGACGGCACCCGCACCGAGATCGACTTCCTGTGCCGCTGCGTCGAGGCCGCCATCAAGGCCGGCGCGACGACCATCAACATCCCGGACACGGTCGGCTACACGACGCCGGAGGAGTACTACAACCTGTTCAAGACGGTGCGCGAGCGCGTGCCGAACTCCGACCGGGCCGTGTTCTCGGTTCACTGCCACGACGACCTGGGCCTCGCCGTCGCCAACTCGCTCGCCGGCGTGCGCGGCGGCGCGCGTCAGATCGAGTGCACCATCAACGGCATCGGCGAGCGCGCCGGCAACACGGCCCTGGAAGAGGTCGTGATGGCCATGAAGGTGCGCAACGAGGTGCTGCCCTGGTGGACCAACATCGACGCCACCATGCTGACGCGCGCGTCAAAACTGGTCTCGGCCGTGACGTCGTTCCCGGTGCAGTACAACAAGGCGATCGTCGGCCGGAACGCCTTCGCGCACGAGAGCGGCATCCATCAGGACGGCATGCTCAAGAACGCCCAGACCTACGAGATCATGACGCCCGAAAGCGTCGGCGTGAAGCAGACCTCGCTGGTGATGGGCAAGCATTCCGGCCGCCACGCCTTCGTGCGCAAGCTGGAGGATCTCGGCTACAAGCTCGCCGGAAACCAGCTCGAGGACGCCTTCGTGCGCTTCAAGGCGCTGGCCGACCGCAAGAAGCACGTCTACGACGAGGACATCGAGGCGCTGGTCGACGAGGAGATCGCGACCGCCCAGGACCGCATCCGGCTGGTGTCGCTGTCGGTGATCGCCGGCACGCACGGGCCGCAGCGCGCCACCATGAAGCTCAGCATCGAGGGCCGCACGGCGATCGAGGAGTGCGAGGGCAACGGTCCGGTCGACGCGGTGTTCAACTGCATCAAGGCGCTGGTGCCGCACGAGGCGATGCTGGAGCTCTACCAGGTGCACGCCGTCACCGAGGGCACCGACGCCCAGGCCGAGGTGTCGGTCCGTCTCTCCGAGGCGGACAAGACCGTCACGGCCAAGGGCGCCGACCCGGACACGCTGGTCGCCTCGGCGAAGGCGTATCTGGGCGCGCTCAACAAGCTGATGATCAAGCGCCAGCGCACCAAGCCCGAGGCCATGACGGCGACGCCATAGTCGGGCTTCGTGTCCCGGACACGTTTCGCCGCGAAGCGGTGCAGCGTGAGCCGGGACCCAGGGCCAGAAACGAGGCGCACCTTTTCACCTCTCCCCGCGTGCGGGGAGAGGTCGGAGTTCGCGCCGGCAGGCGCGGACTCCGGGTGAGGGGGCGTCGCCGCGAGTCTCTACATCCGAGAGTCTCTGTGTCGTGGAGACGCCCCCTCACCCGCCGCGCTACGCGCGTCGACCTCTCCCCGCATGCGGGGAGAGGTGAGGGCCGCGGCCAACTCCCTGGCCTCATATCTCCCGAAACATCACCAGCGCATCGACGAAGCCTTTCGTCGGGTGCTCGAAGGCGCCCGGCAGGCGGCCGACGACGGCGAAGCCCATGTGCTGCCACAGCCGCACGGCGCGCTCGTTCGACGTGATCACGAAATTGAACTGCATCGCCCGGAAGCCGCGCGCCTTGGCGCGCGCCAGCGAGTGCGCGCACATCGCCTGCGCGACGCCGCGGCCGGTCGCGTCGTGTGCGACCATGTAGCCGCAGTTCGCTACATGGGCGCCGCCGCCGGCGTTGTTGGCCTTCAGATAGTAGGTGCCGACCATCGCTTCGCGGTCGCCGTCCTCGTAGAGCGCCACATGCACCTCGTGGGCCGGTGACAGCCAGTAGGCGAGGGCGTCGTCGCGTGAAAGATCGCGCGGCAGCGGATAGGTCTCGCCGGCCCGGATCACCGGCTCGAGGATCCGCCACAGCGCATCGGCGTCGGCGGGCGTGGCGGGGCGGATGCGCATGGGCGCCGTCGTTCCATTGTTAGCGGCGCGTCTGGTCCGGTCTGTGGAGTGGCCGCAGGCACTGACACCCTCTCCCTGAGGGAGAGGGTCGGGCGCGAGCGAAGCTCGCGACCGGGGTGAGGGTTTACGGCGCCGGTCGGCTGGCCTCGGCACCCCCTCACCCGGATCTCGCGCAAAGCGCGAGATCCGACTTCTCCCCGCTGGGGAGAGGTGAACCGAGAACGAGGCTCGCGCCGAGCTTGCCAGGTCGCGTCGTCAGCACGTCGCCGCGAGCGGCGGGGCCACCATGTTGGGGATCTCGATCTCGATCTCCAGGGTCGAGATCGTCGCACCGCGGTCCATCTTGACCTGGACGTGATCGGGATCGACGAAGACGTGGCGCGAGATCACCGCGACGATCTCGTCCTGCAGGAGCGAGACCAGGTTGGACGAGCGGCCGAGGGGGGAGCGCTCGTGGGCGAGGAGAATCTGCAGCCGCTCGCGCGCGATCGGCGCGGAGTGGCGGCGCTTGAACCAGCTCCAGATCATGCGGCTCTCCGTCCGAACAGCTTGGTGAGCAGGCTGCGCTTCTCGGTCGGGACGACGATGTCGAGGTCTTCTCCTTCGAGGCGGCGGGCCGCCTCGGCATAGGCGCGGGCGGGCGCGCTCGCCGGGTTGCTGAGCGTCACCGGCGTGCCGAGATTGGAGGCGCGCAGCACCTCCTGGCTCTCGGGAATGATGCCGAGCAGCGGCAGCGACAGGATCTCGACGATGTCGGTGATGCCGAGCATCTCGCCCTTGGAGGCGCGGGCCGGATCGAAGCGCGTCACCAGGATGTGCTTGGCGATGCGCTCGCCGCGTTCCGCCCGCACCGTCTTGGCGTCGAGGAGGCCGATGATGCGGTCACTGTCGCGCACCGACGAGACCTCGGGATTGGTGACGATGACGGCCTGGTCGGCGTGCCGCATCGCGAGCTGGGCGCCGCGCTCGATGCCGGCCGGGCTGTCGCACAGCACCCAGTCGAAGCGCTGGCGCAGCTCGTCGATGACGCGGGTGACACCGTCGTCGGTGAGCGCGTCCTTGTCGCGGGTCTGCGAGGCGGGCAGCAGCCACAGCGTCTCGATGCGCTTGTCGCGGATCAGCGCCTGCTGCAGCTTGGCGGCGCCCTGCACGACGTTGATCAGGTCGAACACGACGCGGCGCTCGGCGCCGAGCACGAGATCGAGATTGCGCAGCCCGACGTCGAAGTCCACCACCGCGACGGTCTGTCCCGTCTGCGCCAGGGCCGCGCCGAGGGCGGCCGTGGTGGTGGTCTTGCCCACGCCTCCCTTCCCAGATGTCACGACGACCACGTTGGCCATTGTCGGTCCCCTCTCCCTGCCTCAGTCGAGTGCGGTTATCAGCATCGTCTCGCCCTCGAGCCAGGCCTGGATCGGCCGGTTGCGGAGCGATGGTTCAAGGTCGTCCACGGTGCGGTAGTAGCCGGCGATGGCGAGCAGCTCGGCCTCGGTCCGGCGGCAGAAGATGCGCGCCCGGCAATCGCCGCCGGCGCCCGCCAGCGCCCGCCCGCGCAGCGTCCCGTAGATGTGGATCGAGCCGCCGGCGACGATCTCGGCGCCCGACGAGACGGCGCCCAGCACGATGATGTCGCCGTGCGGGTGATAGATGGTCTGGCCGGAGCGGACCGGCTCGGCGATGGTGAGCGAGCCGACCGGCTGCGGCGGCGCCGCCGGGACGATGCGGGTCACTTGAGCGGACGTCACCTGGGCGGATGTCATCTGGGCGGACGGCGCCGGCTCGGCCTCCGGAGGCGTCGGTGCCGACTCGGCCGCGCCGCCTTCGGTGGCCGAGAACGTGCCGCGGCCGCTGGTGAGCACGGGCGGCAACTCGGCGCCGTAGTCGGCGTCGCCGCCCTCCAGCCCCATGATGCGGATGCCGCGGCCCTGCAGCTCGCGGATCAGGTCGTGGATCTCGCCCTTCGACAGCGTCAGCCCGGCGAGGTCGAGCACGGCCGGCCGGCCGGCGAAGAAGCCGGGCGAGCGGCCGATCGCGCCGTCGATGTCGGCGAGCCATTCGGGGATCGGCAGCTCCGGCGCCAGCGCGAACGCCATGTAGGAGCGGCCGCGGAAGCGCACCGGGCGCGGACGCGATTTCGGCTGGGCGGCGGTCCTCATGGCATCCGGCTCCCGGATCGTGCGGACGGTTCGGGGGCGACGGACGACGGACGAATCGCCGCGACCATCAGGCGAATCCGAAACCGTGGCGAGATTGAGTCACGCGGCGGCGAGGCGGCGGCGGCGAAGGCAGGAGCGGACGCGGGGGTCGGCACGGCACGCCCTCAGCCGGCCAGGCGCACGTCGCCGTGCGGGCTCGTGCTGCCGTGCGGCGCCGGCACCGGCACGCCCTCGGCCGAATACTCGTTGAGCTTGTTGCGCAACGTGCGGATCGAGATGCCGAGGATGTTGGCGGCGTGGGTGCGGTTGCCCAGGCAGTGCTTCAGCGTCTCCAGGATCAGATCGCGCTCGACGTCGGCGACCGTGCGGCCGACGAGCGCGCGGGTCACCGCCTCGGCGGCGAGCGTCGCGTGCTCGACGGCGGCCGGGCGCGCCTGGTCGAGGCGCTCGCCGTCCGGGGTGAGAATCGCGTCGGCGCCGATCTCGTCGCCGGAGGCGAGCAGCACGGCGCGGTGCATGGTGTTTTCCAGCTCGCGGACATTGCCGGGCCAGCGGTTCACGGTGAGCTGGTGCTTGGCGTCGGCCGACAGCGGCCGCACCGGCACGCCGTTCGCCTGCGCGTATTTGCGCACGAAGTGATGGGCGAGCTCGAGGATGTCGCCGGGCCGCTCGCGCAGCGGCGGGATCTTGAGATTCACGACGTTGAGACGGAACAGCAGATCCTCGCGGAACGTCCCTTCGCGCACCGCCTCGGCGAGGTTGCGGTTGGAGGTCGCGAGGATGCGGATGTCGACCGGCACGGGCCGCGTTCCGCCGACCCGGTCGATCACCCGCTCCTGCAGGGCGCGCAGGAGCTTGGCCTGCAGCCGCACCTCCATCTCGGAGATCTCGTCGAGCAGCAGCGTGCCGCCGTTCGCCTCCTCGAACTTGCCGACCCGACGGGCGATCGCGCCCGTGAAGGCGCCCTTCTCGTGGCCGAACAGCTCGGACTCGAGGAGCTGATCGGGAATTGCCGCGCAGTTGACCGAGATGAACGGTCCGCGCGACCGGCTCGAGCGGCCGTGGACGTAGCGGGCCAGCACCTCCTTGCCGGTGCCGGACTCGCCGGTGATCAGCACCGAGGCGTCGGACGGCGCGATCTGCTGGGCGAGCTTGACGACGTTGGCGGTCGCCTGGTCGCGATAGACGAGCTCGCGCGAATCGTCGGCGACGGCGGCCAGCACGGCCGCGATCATCTCCGGATCCGGCGGCAGCGGGATGTATTCCTTGGCGCCCGCATGGATCGCCGCGACGGCGGCGCGCGCGTCGTTGGTGGTGCCGCAGGCGACGATCGGAACGTGGATGTGCTCGGCCTCGAGCCGCAGCACCAATTCGCGGATGTCGAGGGCGACGTCGACCATCATCAGGTCGGCGCCGCGGCCCGAGCGCAGCACCGCCATGGCCTGGTCGCTGCTCTCGGCGTGGGTGACGCTCGCGCCCTTGTCCATGGCGATCTTGGTCGCCACGGTGAGCTGGCCCTTCAGGGTGCCGACGATCAGGAGGCGCATCACACTTGCTCCGTCGCTCGCGGGCGCTCGACCGCGTGGGCCTGTCGCGCCGCTCTATCGGATGTCGCGGAAGCCCGTCGCATCACGCGCGATCCGCCTTGATGATTTCCGTCATGGTCACGCCGAGCTTCTCCTCGACGAGCACCACCTCGCCGCGGGCGACGAGTCGGTTGTTGACGTAGATGTCGATCGCCTCGCCGACCCGGCGGTCGAGCTCCAGCACGGCGCCGGGGCCGAGCTTGAGGAGCTCCCCCACCTCCATGCGGGCGCGTCCGAGCACGGCCGAGACCTGCACGGGCACGTCGAACACGGCCTCGAGATCGGAGGCCGCGTGGGTCGTCGCCTCGGCTTCCGCGAGGTCGGTCTCCTGCTCGACCACGCTGTGGTCGGTGTCGAGATTGGGGAAGGGAACCTTCGTCTCGTCGGTGGCCATCACGTCCCTCCCACGTCACCCGTTGCCGCCGCGGCGCGCGTCGATGTAGCGCGTCACCGCATCGTCGATCGCCGCCTCGATCTCGGCGCGATCGCGCACCAGCCCGCCGTCCGCCCATTCGATCCGGCAGTCGCCGGGTGGAATGTCGGCGGCGCCCAGAACCACCAGTCGTCCCTCGAAGCCGCGCGCCTTCGCCATCGCGGCGAGCTTCTCGCGCGCGAGGTCGTAGAGCGTCTCGTTCACGCGCACCACCACATGGGGCGCGCTCAACAGCTCGCCGAGGCACGCCGACATCAGCGCGCCGATCTCCGCGAAGGGCTGCTCGGCGATCAGCGCCGGCGCCAGCTTGCGGGCGATCGCCGCGGCGACCTCGACGGCGTCCGCCTCGAGCTTGGTGGTGATCGCCGGAAGCTGCGCCGCGGCGATCCCCATCGCGGCGGCGATGCGGTCGAAGGCGGCGGCGGTCTGCCGCTCGGCCTGGGTGCGGGTCTGCACCTCGGCGGCGGTGAGGCCCTTCTGGTAGCCGCGCTTCTCGGCCGCCGCGATCGCCGCCTCGTGGTCCTCGGGCGAGATGGTCGGCTCCGCCTTGGCCTTGGTCGGGGCGGCGAAGTCGAGATCGAACAGGAACTTGGCCGGAGCGTTCACGGGGCGACCCTCCGGACCGGGACGAGCGCGCGCGGGTGCAGGGAGCGGTTCATCACGGTCCTCAGTACACCAGCTCTTCGTCGGCACGGTTCTTGGTGATCATGATCTCGCCCTTGCCGGCCAGATCCTTCGCGAGATTGACGAGCAGCGCCTGCGCCTCGTCGACCTCGCGCAGTCGCACCGGGCCGAGCGCGCCCATGTCGTCGTTCAGCATCTTGGCGGCGCGCGACGACATGTTCTGCATGAAGAAGTTGCGCACCGGCTCGGAGGCGCCCTTGAGGGCGATCGCCAGCTTGTCCTTGTCGATGTGGCGCATCAGCGTCTGGGCCGAGGCGTTGTCGAGCTTGATCAGGTCGTCGAACGTGAACATCAGGCTCTTGATGCGCTCGGCGCTCTCGCGGTTGGTCTCCTCCAGCGCCGTCATGAACCGCGTCTCGGTCTGGCGGTCGAAGTTGTTGAAGACCTCGGCGATCAGCTCGTGGGCGTCGCGGCGCCGCGTCTGCGACAGGCTCGACATGAACTCGGTGCGCAGCGTCTGCTCGATCCGCTCGATGACCTCCTTCTGCACCGACTCCATCCGCAGCATGCGGTTGACGACGTCCATGCCGACGTCCTCGGGCAGGATGCCGAGCACCTTGGCGGATTGCTCGGGCTTGAGCTTGGAGAGCACCACGGCGACGGTCTGCGGGTACTCGTTCTCCAGATACTTGGCGAGCATCTCCTCCTGGACGTTGGAGAGCTTCTCCCACATGTTGCGGCCGGCGGGGCCGCGGATCTCGTCCATGATGCCGGATACCCGCTCGGGCGGCAGGTACTGCTGGAGCAGGCGCTCGGTGGCGTCGTAGGTGCCCATCAGGGCGCCGGAGGCGGAGAGGCGCGAGACGAACTCGAGCAGCAGCTCCTCGACCGCATCGGCCGGGACCGTGCCGAGGCTCGACATGGTGACCGAGAGGGTGCGCAGCTCGTCGTCGTCGAGCAGCTGCCAGATCTTCGCGCCGTACTGGTCGCCCAGCGCGAGCAGCAGCACGGCGGCGCGTTCCGGGCCGGTGAGCTTGACGGAGGGGCCGCCGGCCGGCTGCCGCGCCGCCAGCGCGGCCACCACGGTCTCGAGGTCGTTCTTGGCCATCGTTTCGACCCTGGATCACTTCTGCTCGTGCAGCCACTGACGCAGGATCTGCACGGTTTCCTGCGGGTTGCGTTCGGCGAGCTCGCCGACCTTCTGGATCGACTGGGCGTGGACGCTGCCCTGCACCTGCGCGAACTCGATCATCTTCGAGGTCTGGCTGGAGACCGCCTTGGCCTCCTCCTCGCTGTGCGGGATGCCGTCCGGGATGTTGGCCGGGACGCCGGCGAGCGCCGGGAGCGGCGCCTCGCCGGTCAGCGCGGCGATCGCCTCGGGCGTGATGATGCGGCGGACCAGCGGGCGGATCACGAAGAACAGGACGACGAGGCCGAGGAGCAGCATCACGCCGAGCTCGATCGCCCGCATGATGTCCTCCTTGGTGAACTGCAGCATGCCGAGGAACCCGCTCTGGTCCGGCATGGCGATGCTCTGCGTCTCGGCGAAGCGCAGGTTGACGACCTCCACCTGGTCGCCGCGGCGCTGGTCGAAGCCGATCGCCGAGCGCACCAGCATGGCGATGCGGTCGAGCTCCTCCTTGCTGCGCTCCTGGTAGGTCAGCTCGCCCTTGTCGTTGCGGCCGTACACTCCGTCGACCAGCACGGCGACCGAGACCCGGTTGACGCGACCGCCCTCGATCACCTTGGTCTCGGTGATGCGGGTGATCTCGTAATTGTTGATCTCCTCGGTCTTCTTGCTCTGGTCGCGCGGGCTCGGCGGCTGCGCCGGCTGGCCCTGCTGGGCGTTCGGCAGCTCGGTCGACACGCTGACCTGACCCTGCTGCTCGGTGGTCTGCGACTGTTCCTCGCGGGTCTGGCTGGAGCGCAGCACCCGGCCTTCCGGATCGTAGCGGTCCTGGGTCTGGGTCACCCGGTTGAAGTCGAACTCGGCGGTGAGCTGCACGCGGGCGCGGCCCGGCCCGACGATCGAGGTGACGATCGACTCGACCTGGTCGCGCAGGTTGCGCTCGTAAGCGAGCTTGCGCTCGTCGCCCGAGACGCCGGGCCCGTAGGGATCGCCGGCGGCGCCGTCGGCGAGCAGCCGGCCGGTCTCGTCGACCACCGAGACGCGCTCCGGCTTCAGCCCGTTGACGGCGGAGGCGACGAGGTGGCGGATGGCGCGCACCTGCTGGGTCTCGAGCTGGCCGCGGACCTTGAGGGCGATCGAGGCGGAGGGCTCGAGCTTGTCGCGCGAGAACAGCGGCCGCTCGGGAATGACGAGGTGGACGCGGGCGCCCTGGACCCGGTCGAGCGACCGGATGGTGCGGGACAGCTCGCCTTCCAGCGCGCGCAGGTGGTTGATGTTCTGGACGAAGCTCGTGGTGCCGAGCGAGTCCGACTTGTCGAAGATCTCGTAGCCGATGCCGCCGCCCTTGGGCAGCCCGCCCTCGGCGAGCTTCATCCGCAGCCGGCCGACCTTCTCCTTCGGCACCATGATGATGGCGCCGTCGTTCTTGAGCTCGAAGGCGATGCTCTGGCGTTCGAGATCCTTGATGATCGCCGAGGAGTCCTCGAGCGTGAGGTCGGTGAACAGCGGCACCATCTGGGGCGCCGTCACCTTGAGGATCACGAAGGCGAAGAACCCGATCAGGGCGGCCGTGACGGCGCCCATCGCGGCGATGCGCGCGGGTCCGAGTGTCTTGACGAAGGTGATCAGACCATCCACGGCACGACCCTGAGGCGAGGGTGACTTCCAACCTGTTATGTCGGCTGATGAAAATCACCGACCCGGCAAGTTTTGCCGGGTTCATGGTTTCGAATTGGTTAACGCCGTGGTTAACCATTGCTTCACGGGGCGAAAATCAGGGTCGCGTGGCCGCGGGGACGCACTGTGGCGCCATGGCGACGCCGCGTCGGCACCAGGCCGACGCGCGGGGCGCGGCGCGGTGGTCCCGAAAGTCGGTCGGGAGGGCGGGTGTCCGGTCGGCCCGAAAAAGAAAAGGCCGCCCGGAGGCGGCCTGTCGCCGATCCGATGGTGACACATCGGCCGGCTGGTCGAGCGGAGCGGTCAGGGGGGCTTGCGAGGTCCGTCCGACGCGACGACGGCCCCGCCGAGGCGGGGCGTGAATCCGGCGGCGCCGCGACGCTGGCGGCCGCGACGAGAGGCGTGGGCCCGGCGGGCTCTACTGACGATACTGTTGCAGGCGCGTGGTGCGCAGGCCGGCAAGGCCGTGGCGATCGATCGAGTATTGCCAGGCCAGGAACTCTTCCACCGTGAGGGTGTAGCGGCTGCAGGCCTCTTCGAGTGACAGGAGGCCACCGCGAACCGCGGCGACGACCTCGGCCTTGCGGCGGATCACCCAACGCTTCGTGCCCGGTGCGGGGAGGTCGGCGATAGTCAAGGGGCTACCGTCCGGCCCGATGACATACTTCACCCTCGGGCGGTGGGGTTCGGTCATGGACGAACTCACGCTACAGGAACTGAAAAACACCCCCATACGATAGGCCGGCCCGCTTAAAATTTGGCTAAGCGTCCGTAAAAAAAGGGAAAACATCGACCGGCAAAGTCCCCCGGTCGGAGACGCCAAAGGGCACTGCACAACGTGCCGACAAATCGTTTGACATCAATATGATACGGGCGCGACGCCGGGTGCGCCGGGGCGCTCGCGCGGCCGTCGGTCGCCGCCCGGGAGCCGGGCGGGCGCGGAAAGGAATTCAGGGGGGCGGGGGGTCAGCGGCTGACGATGCGCTTGATCTTGTCGAACGTGAAGGTCTGTCCGCCGACGCTGAGAACCGGGGGCGTCTGGGTCAGGTCGACGGAGTCGACCTTGCCCGTCACCTCGGTCGGCACCGCGACGGTCTGCCCGGCGGCGTCGACGGCGCTGATCGCGATCTTGTAGTCGCCGGGCGGCCACTTGGTGCCGTCCTTGCTGCGGCCGTCCCAGGTGAACTTCTGCTCGCCGGTCTGCAGCGTGTAGGTCCCCGCGAAGACCGTCTGGCCGGAGGAGTTGGAGATCGAGATCGAGGCGGTCGCCGGCTTCGGGGAGTTGAACGACCAGGTCGCCATGCCGTCCTGCGGCAGGGTCGCGCTGGTGCCGTCGACCGCGACCGTGGAGCCGATATAGCCCAACGCCATCGTGGTCTGCGCGCTCTTCTCCAGCGCGATCAGGGTCTCGAGCTGCTGGTTGGTCTTGAGCTGCTGCTCGACCTGCGAGAACTGGACGAGCTGCTGGGTGAACTGGTTGGCGTCGAGCGGATCGAGCGGGTTCTGGTTCTGCAGCTGCGTCGTCAGCATCTGCAGGAAGGTCTGGAAGTTGTTTCCCAGGACCATGGCGTCGTTCGGCTTGGCGCCGTTCGCGGTGACGGCCGCCGTCGCGGAGAATTGGGTACCGTTGACACTGCTGGTCGCCATGGCGTTGCGCCTTCTGGTTCGTATGCCGATCGCCACCGGGGGTCAGACCCGGATGTCGACCCCTGTCGCCCGGCCGAACAGCCGCCCGTAGGTGGCCCTCAGCTCCGTCACGCCGGACTCGCCGCCGCCCTCGACGGTGCCACGGCCGCTGCCGCGGTGGGCGGAGCGGCTCTCCGGCTCGTATTGCTGTCCGCCGCTCTGGTCGCGCAGGGAGAACTGCATGGCGCCCTGGTCGGCCTTGAGGCCGGCGTCCTGGAGGGCGCGCTCGAGCTGGCCGGCGTCGCGGCGCAGCAGCTCGAGCGTATCGGCCCGGTCGGCCGTGATGCGCGGCACCACGGTGCCGTTGCCGTCCACCTCGAGCTTGACGTGGACGCGACCGAGGTCGGGCGGGTCGAGCCGGATCTCGAAGGAGTGCTTGCCGTTCTTGGCCTGGGCCGTGATCTCCACCGGCACGCCGGCGAGGGGCACCGGTGCCGACGCTTCGCCCCGCCCGGTGGTGACCTGGGTGGCGCCGGCCTGGGCCGTGCCCGTGATGGTCAGCCCTTCGGCGCGCGCGAGACCCTGCGCGGCTGCGGCGACCTGGGCCGCGGTGGGTGCGGCCGATTGCGGGGACGCTCCGGACGGCTGCGCCGTTATGGCGTCGGGACGGGTGTCGGGCTTCGGGCCGGCCTCGGGCCGGTGACCACCGGTCCCGATCGTCTCGGCCTCTGCATGTCGGCTCTCGGGCTTGCCGGCGCCGGCGGTCTCGGGCGGCAGGATTCCGGTGGGCTCGTCGGCCGCCGGGCCGGCCTCGGTCGCGGCGGCGGCCGTCGCCGGTGTGCCCTGCGTCGCCTTCGCTTCGGTGGCCTTCGCCGCGGTCGTGGTGTCGGTGCCCTTGGCGGTCGCGCCGGTCGTCGCGGCGTTGCCGGCCGCGGCCGGCATCCCGGCGGTCTCGCCGTCCGTGGATTCGGTCGGGACGCCGACCGGCCGAGGGGCGGCGGTGCCGGCCGCGACCGGCTCGCCGACCGGCGCCGTCGCGTCGGCGTCGACCGGGGTCGCGGTCCCGGCGGCTGCGAGGGCGAGGGCCGGGTCGACGACGGCCGCGATGGGCGTCGGGGTCGTTGCCTGCGTCGCGGCGGCGGCGGCTGCCGCGGCGGCTGCGGCCGGATCGACGACCGTGGCGGGATCCGCGGTCGCGGCGTCGCCATCGGCCTGGTCCTGGTCGCTGCCCGGCTGGCCGTCCGGCTGGCTGCCCGGCTGGCTGCCCGGCTGGCCGGACCCGGCGACCGGGCGACCGCCCGCGGTCGTTGCGTCGGCACCCGGTTCGGCCGGCTCGTCGGCGGCGACGGGGTCGTCGGTGGGCGCGGTGTCGCGGTCGCGCGACGATGGCGGGCGGCTGCTGCGATCGGCTGCCGGCGTGCGACCCGCGTCGCTGCGCGGCGTGCCGGTGGGATCGGTGGCGCGCTGGCGCGTCTGGGCGTCCTGGCTGGCCGATGCGGCGACGTCCTGGGCGTCGTCGATCAGGCTGGCGAAATCGGTATCGCTCGACGGCGTCGTCCGCGCCGCGGTGCGGGCGGCCTGGGCGGCGGCGGCGAAGGCGCTCGTGTCGATGCTGAGAGTGGGCACGCTCTCGACCCTCTGGTTCGTTCGGGACCCATTTTGCAAGCGGCGGGCCATCCAAAACGTGCCGAAAAAAGTCGATATACCAGAGGTTTGGGCGCATTAGCCGGAGCCGGTGACAGCCTCGGGTCCGGCATCCCTTGCTGCCGGCCGGCAAGTTCTGCCGGGCCGGCGCTCCGGCGCGCGGCCCGGGACCGCGACGGCGCGGCGCCCCAGTTTGGAACGGTTCGTCTGGCGGGCCGCGGACCGGCTCCCTATAGTAAAGAGGACACGAGAGCCGCGGCCGCGCAGCGGGCGGCATGGCCCGCCGCCCGGCGGGACGAGGCGGCGCCGCCCCGGCGGCCCACGGTGAGGAGCGCGGCGAGCCCGCGGCGACGATGCGGAACAGTCTCGATCTCGACACGCGGCCGGCCGACACCCGCGTGGTGGTCGCCATGTCGGGCGGGGTCGATTCCTCGGTCACGGCCGCCCTGCTGAAGCAGGAGGGCTTCGACGTCGTCGGCGTCACGCTGCAGCTCTACGATCACGGCGCCGCCACCCATCGGCTCGGCGCCTGCTGCGCCGGCCAGGACATTCACGACGCCCGCCGGGTCGCGGCGCAGATCGGCATCCCGCATTACGTGCTCGACTACGAGAGCCGCTTCAAGGAAGCCGTCATCGACCGCTTCGCCGAGAGCTACGTGCATGGCGAGACCCCGGTGCCCTGCGTCGACTGCAACCAGTCGATCAAGTTTCGCGACCTCCTCGGTACCGCCCGCGAGCTCGGCGCCCGGGTGCTGGCGACCGGCCACTACGTCGCCTCGCGCGCCATGCCGGATGGCGGCCGCGCGCTGTTCCGGGCCCGCGAGGAGGAACGCGACCAGAGCTACTTCCTGTTCGCCACCACGCGCGAGCAGCTCGACATCCTGCGTTTCCCGCTCGGCGAGCGGACCAAGGCCGAGACCCGCGACCTCGCCCGCCAGTTCGGGCTGGAGGTCGCCGACAAGCACGACAGCCAGGACATCTGCTTCGTGCCGACCGGCCGCTACACCGAGGTGATCGAGCGCCTGAAGCCGGGCGCCGCCGAGCCGGGCGACATCGTCGATCTTTCGGGCCGGGTGCTCGGGTCGCACCAGGGGATCATCCGCTTCACGGTCGGCCAGCGGCGCGGGCTCGGCATCGCGGCCGGCGAGCCGCTCTACGTGGTGCGGCTCGACGCGGCGACGCGGCGCGTCGTCGTCGGCCCGCGCGAGGCGCTGCGGACCACGCGGATGCGGCTGCGCGACGTCAACTGGATCGGCGACGGCACGCTCGACGCGGCGCTCGCCGCCGCCGGCCGGCTCGAGGTGTTCGTCAAGGTGCGCTCGACAAGGCGGCCGCAGCCGGCCTGGGTGCATCGGGCGGCCGACGGCGCAGGTGAGATCGAGGTCGAGCTGGTCGAAGGCGAGGAGGGGGTTGCCCCCGGGCAGGCCTGCGTGTTCTACGACGCGCTCGGCGGCCAGGCCCGCGTCCTCGGCGGTGGATTCATCCGCACCGCGGCGTCGGCGGCCGAGCCGGTGCCGGTGCTCGCCGACGCGCCGGCGGCGCGACGCGGGCCGGCGGTGGCGGGCGCGCGGCGCTGACAGTATTGCTTAAGGTCTTTTCGGGGCTGATCCGATGGCAGACGATCTCGATCGCGACAAGGTCGCCAAGGCGTATGCGCGCTGGGCGCCGATCTACGACATGGTGTTCGGGCAGGTGTTCGAGCGCGGCCGCAAGGCGGCGATCGCGGCCGTCGAGGCCACGGGCGGCGGCCGGATTCTCGAGGTCGGCGTCGGCACCGGCATCTCGCTGCCGGACTATCGCCGCACCAACCGGCTGTTCGGGGTCGACATCTCCGAGCCGATGCTGCGGAAAGCCCAGGAACGGGTGGTCGCGCAAAAACTCGACAATGTCGAGGTGCTCTCGGTGATGGACGCGACCAAGCTCGCCTTTCCGGACGGCTGGTTCGACGTCGTCGTCGCCCAGTACGTGATCACGGCCGTGCCGGACCCGGAGGGGACGCTCGACGAGTTCGCCCGGGTGGTGAAGCCGGGCGGCGAGATCATTCTCGTCAATCACATCGGCGCCGAGAGCGGCGCGCGGAAGATTTTCGAAGCCGCCTTTGCGCCCATCGCGCGAAAACTCGGCTGGCGCCCGGAGTTCCCGTGGGAGCGCCTCGCCCGCTGGGTGGAGAAAGCCCCCGGCATCCGCTTCATCGACCGCAAGCCGATGCCGCCGCTCGGCCACTTCTCGCTGATCCGCTTCGGCCGGGTGGCGGGAGCGCCGAGCCTGCGGGCGGCGGAGTAGGCGACGCGATCGTAGATCGTAGCCTGCATGGAGCGCAGCGGAATGCAAGAGCCGCGCCCGCCGGTCCCCGCATTCCGCTGCGCTCCATGCGGGCTGCACGCGTCAGGCGGGCTGCACGCGTCAGGCGGGCTGCGCCGGCTCGCGCGTCCCGCCCAGCGGTCCGGCGTGACCGTGACCATCGCCGAAACTCAATCCTAACCCGAAGGTCGTATGATTACCCGCGTGAACGATCATGCGCCGAGTGGCATCAGGCACGATCGAGGGTCCCCGTGGCGTCGCTGTTCGCCTGGTTCTTCCTGAGTTTCCGCGGCCGCATCAATCGCCAGGAATACTGGCTCGGTCTCGTGTTGACGACGATCGTCGTTCAACTGCTCGGGTCCCGGCTCGTGGATCTGAGCCTCGCTGTGTTCGAGCCACGCAATCGCGTCTGGTATCGCGACGAGCTCGATTTCGCGATGGTTCTTCCGAAACTGCTGCTCCTCCTGGTCGTGATCTGGCCGGTGGTGGCGATAAAGGCGAAACGTGTTCACGATTTCGGGCTCTCGGCGTGGTGGCTGCTCGCCCTGCCGTCCGTGGTCGCGCTCGCGGACGCATTCCGCGTCGATCCATGGCACGTCTCCGGCCCGATCGTGATGACCATCCTCGGGTTGGTGCCGGGTACCCGCGGCGGCAATCGTTACGGCCCCGCGGCAGGTTCGTAGGGTCTCGGGCCGTCGTCTGCCGAAACGCAATCGTCGCCTGCATGGAGCGGAGCGCCGCGGACTGCAGGAACGGCGTCGCGCGTGATCCCCGCATTCCGCTTCGCTGCATGCGGGCTACGGTTTGCGGCGAGCGTCCTCGGCGTCCCGCCGCCGTTACTTGATCGCCAAAATCTCCAGCTCGTGGTCGCCTGTGCCGACGACGTCGCCGACGGATTTTCGCAGCAGGAGCCGGGCGACGGGCGAGACGAACGAGATCGATCCGGCCTTCGGGTCGGCCTCGTCCTCGCCGACGATGCGAAAGGTCTGCACGCGCCCGTCGGGGCGCTGGAACGTCACGGCGCTGCCGAACGCGACCACCTCGGTCGAGGTCGGGTCGGGGATCACCTGCGCGGTGCGGACCCGGACGGCGAGGTAGCGCGCATCGCGCAGCGGCACGGCCTCCTGCCGCCGGCGCTCGTTCACGTCCTCGATCGTCTGCGCCGCCTCGCAGGCCGCGCGCGCCGCCGCGAGCTGGCGCTCCAGCGCCGCGAGCCCCGCCGCCGTGACCAGGTTGGGATGCGGCGAGATCGGCCGATCGGGAAGCTGGGTCTCCGACGCCGTCTCGGCGCTGTCTTCCTTGGTGAACGCGACGCTCAAGCGAAAACTCCGTGTCGGATCGGACCGCCCCGACAGCATAACGATTGCGGCCGACGACTCCAGCGGCGCCCGCACCCAGCCTCGCCGGCCGACCGCAGATGGCGCTCGCCCCGCGGAGAGGCGAGACGTCTCACGGATCGCATTTCGTGTAGACGTCGATGCCGGGCTCGTCGTCGTCCGGCAGGGCCGCGCCCGACTCCTCTCGGTGATCCCAGGTCTTGATCGTGGCATTGACCAGCAGCGGCCGGCCCGCGACCTGTCGGAGCTGCCACACCTCGCGGCTCTTGTAGGAGGTCGCCTCGATGGTGCAGCTCATCTCCACCCGCAGCGTGACCTGACCGTCCGCCGACGGTGTCGCCCGGCCGTCGATCCTGACGAGATCGCAGCCGCTCTCCCAGCCCTTCCAGGACGTCGCCTCGACCTGGATGACGCCGCTGGTCAGGCTGAGACGCGGGCGCGGGCAGGCGCCGCCGGTCGGCCGGGCGAGCTGCCAGTAGCCGCGAAACGCCGGCGGAAAGCTCGCCCCGGCGGGCGCCGCATCGAGGTCGCGCAGGCCCACATAGTCGAAGCTCAGCGTGTCGGCCCGCGTGCCCTGCGGGCGGCAGTCCGGGCCGATGCGCGGCGCCTGGCCGGTCAGCACCACCTGACGGTCGTCGTTGCGGATGGTCCCGGACACCGCATACGTGAAGGTCCCACATCTCGGACGGAACAGCGTCGCGCTGCCGACGTAGCGACGGCCCTCGATGCGTCCCTCGAACAGCACGGTGTCGCGCGCCGCGCCCGCCTCGACGAGTCCGGGCCGCGGCTCGAGATACCGGAAGGTGCGGTCCGCCCCGTCGGCGACCAGGTACACGAGCGAGCCGTTGTGGGTCCACACGCTCCGCTCGACCGCGCCGGCGCCGGACGGGCAGCACGCCAAGAGCAGGATGCCGAGGACCGGTCTCATCGCGTCTCTCCGTTCGGTTTCGGAGCAGGTGATTTCGGACGGCCCGCGGTTCGACGCCGCCGCCTCGCGTTCACGAATGTATCGTCTTTTTACATTGCAACGGAACTCCGCTGCACCCCGTCCGTTACCGGACAGATTCGGAGGAGCGCCCATGGCCAAGACCGCGGCGAAGAAGCGGACCACGCGCACGACGTCCGGCAAGCAGTCGAAGCCACAGAAGGACACGATGGAGCGCGTCATGCACGAGTTCAAGCATGGCGAGCTGACGACACGCGGCGGCCGCAAGGTGAAGAGCCCGAAGCAGGCGATCGCCATCGGGCTGTCCGAGGCGGGCGCCTCGAACCGGCAGAGCCCGGCCGAGAACCGCCGCAAGCTGAAGCACACCAAGCGCAAGGAGCGGCACGGCCGGACCGGCCGCGCCGAAGCCGAGGGGCGGCGCAACGATCCGACCGGAAACGAGAAGCGCGACACTCGCGCGGCCCTCTATGCGGAGGCGAGGCGGCGCGACATCCCGGGCCGCTCGCGCATGAATCGTGATCAGCTCGCCCGCGCGTTGCGCCGGCGCTGAGGCGACGACGTTTCCACCTGGCACGGCAACGATAACCTCGGCACGGACGGGTGCGATGACGGCTCCTCTCTTTTCTCCGATGCGGGAGACGACCGTGGCGGCCGATGGAACGTTCGTGCGGGCCATGCCGATCGGCGCCGAGCCGCAGCCGGGCGGCGGCGTGCATTTTCGCGTCTGGGCGCCACTCCCCGAAGACATCGTCCTGGTGGTGGACGGGGCCGAATATCCGCTCGCGGCCGAGGATGGCGGTTATCGCAGCGTCTTCATCGCCGACGCGAAGCCCGGCGCGCGCTACGGCTATCGGCTCGACGGCGGTGCGACACCGCTGGCCGATCCGGCCTCGCGCTGGCAGCCGGACGGGCCGCATGGGCTGTCATGTGTCGTCGATCCGTCGACCTATCGCTGGCGCGACGGCGCCTGGAAGGGCGTGCGCGGCGGCGATCCGCACCTGATCACGGAGATTCATATCGGCACCTTCACGCCGGAGGGGACCTATGCGGCGGCGGCGCGGAAGCTGCCGCTCCTGAAGGACGTCGGCATCACGGTCGTCGAGCTGATGCCGGTGGCCGAGTTCGCCGGCGGCTTCGGCTGGGGCTACGACGGCGTCGACCTGTTCGCGCCGACGCGGCTCTACGGCACGCCCGACGATCTGCGCGCCTTCGTCGACACGGCGCACGGGCTCGGGCTCGGCGTCATTCTCGACGTCGTCTACAATCACCTCGGTCCGGACGGGAATTTCCTGCCCTTCTTCTCCAAGACCTATCTGACCGACCGCTACGACAACGAATGGGGCGACGCCATCAACTTCGACGGCGAGGGCGCCGCGCCGGTGCGCGAGCTGGTCCGCGAGAACGCCGCCTATTGGGTGCGCGAGTTCCATCTCGACGGCCTGCGGCTCGACGCCACCCAGCAGATCTTCGACGCGTCGCCGACCAACATCGTCGCCGAGCTGACGCAAGCGGCGCGCGCCGCGGCGCCCGGGCGAAGCGTGTTCGTGGTCGCCGAGAACGAGCCGCAGGAGGCTCGCCTCGTGCGGCCGCGTGACAAGGGCGGTTACGGGCTCGACGGCGTCTGGCACGAGGACCTGCACCACACCGCGCATGTCGCGCTCACCGGCCGGGCCGAGGCCTATTATTCCGACTACACGGGTTCGGCGCGCGAGCTCTTGGCCTGCGTCAAGCACGGCTTTCTCTATCAGGGGCAGCGGTCGCGTTGGCAGAATAAGCCGCGCGGCATGCCCTCCCTCGACCTGCCGGCTCACCAGCGCATCACGTTCCTCGAGAATCACGATCAGGTGGCGAACTCGGCCTGCGGGCGCCGGCTCGTCGACCTGACGGATCGGGCGCGGCTGCGCGTCCTCACGGCGCTGCTGCTGCTCGGGCCGGGCACGCCGATGCTGTTCCAGGGGCAGGAGTTCTTCTCGTCGACGCCGTTCCTCTACTTCGCCGATCACAAGCCCGACCTCGCCGCGGGCGTCGAGAAGGGGCGGCGCGAGTTCCTGATGCAGTTCCCGAGCGTCGCAGCGGTCGAGACAGCGAAGCCCGGCGCGTCCGAGACCTTCGCGCGATGCCGGCTCGACTGGAGCGAGCGCGAGCGCAACGGCGCCGCCGTCGCGCTGCATCGTGATCTGATCAGTCTTCGCCGCACCGACCCGGTGCTGTCCGGATATGCCCGCCTCGACGGTGCGGTGATCTCCGACGACGCCTTTCTGGTGCGGTTCTTCGGCGGCGATCACGGCGTCGGGGCGGCCGAGCGCCTGCTGATCGTCAATGTCGGACGCGAGGTCGCGCCGGCGATCATCCCCGAGCCGCTGCTCGCCCCGCCGGAGGGGCAGGAATGGCGCATGCTGTGGTCGAGCGAGGACGCCGCGTATGGCGGCGAGGGCGCCCGTCCGCCGCTCGCCGCGGACGGCACCTGGGTCTTTCCCGGGCGCACCGCCGTGCTGATGGAGACGGTGGCGGCCCCGGCGGAGACCGCAAACAGGGTTGCCGCGAGCGACTGACGGGGGCGTGCCGGCCGCGGTGGTACAACCCGGTCCGTCGCGCTAAGCCTCGGGGCGAGGAGTGCTCCGATGCCCGTCACCAATTCACCGATCGACCAGGACCGTCTCTGGGCCGACCTGATGGCGCTCGCCGCCCACACGGATCCCGACAAGCCGTGGACGCGGCGCTCTTTCACCCCACGTTTTCTCGATGGCCGCGACTGGCTGGCGAGACGCTTTCGCGAGGCCGGCCTCACGGTGCGAATCGACGCCGCCGGCAACTTGATCGGCCGCCGCGAGGGCCGCGTCCCCGGCGCCAAGGCGATCACGATCGGCTCGCATTCGGACAGCGTGCCGAGCGGCGGCCGCTTCGACGGGCCGGCTGGCGTGCTGGCCGGGCTCGAGGTGGCGCGCGCGCTCGCCGACCGCGGCATCGCGCTGGACCATGCCTTCGAGGTGATCGACTTCCTGGCCGAGGAGCCGAGCGAGTACGGCCTCTCCTGCGTCGGCAGCCGCGGCATGGCGGGTGCGCTCGGGCCGAACGAGCTCGCCATGACCGGACCCGGTGGCGAGACGCTCGGCGCCGCGATCGCCCGCGTCGGCGGCGCGCCGGAGCGGCTTGCCGAGGCGGTCCGCGACGACATCGCGGCCTATCTCGAGCTGCACATCGAGCAGGGCACGGTGCTCGAGTCCCAGAAGCTCGACGGCGGCATCGTCACGGCGATCGTCGGCATCACCCGGCTGGAGATCGTCTTCGCCGGCGAGGCCGCGCATGCCGGCACGGTCGGGATGCGCAGCCGGCGCGACGCCTCGCTCGCCGCCGCGTCCGCCGTGCTGGCGGTGCGCGACGTCGCCACCGCGCTGCTCGACCGCGGCGAGGGCTACGTCGTCGCCACCACGGGCATCGTCACGGTGTCGCCGGGCGCCGCCAACGTGGTGCCGGGCGAGGCCCGCGTCGTCGTCGATGCGCGGGCCGAGACCAAGGCGCTGTGCGGGCTGCTGGTCGCCGGCATCGAGAGCCGCATCCGGGCGATCGCGGCCGAGACCGGCGTGACGGTGGCGCGCTTCGCGACGCTGTCCAGCAACGACCCGAGCACCTGCGATCCGCACCTACGGCAGGCGCTCGCCGAGAGCGCGGCGGCGCTCGGCGCCGGCACCACCGTGATGGCCTCGGGCGCCGGCCACGACGCGGCTTTCGTGTCGCGCATCGCCCCGGCCGCGATGCTGTTCATCCCGTGCCGCGAGGGCCGCAGCCATTGCCCCGAGGAATGGAGCGAGCCCGGCGAGGTCGCCGCCGGCACGGCCGTGCTGTTCGAGGCGGTCACCCGCCTCGACCGCACGCTCGCGACGTCCTGATCCGGCTCAGGGCGTCTGGCCGCGGCGGACCTGGTCGAGGCGCGTGACGGTCGCCGAGGGGGCGGCGACCGCCGCGGCGCGGATCGACTGGTCGTGCAGGGCGCCGGCGCGACGCTCGATCTCGTCGCGCCAGGCGAGCCGCACCAGCCAGTCCTCCGGGATCGCGGTGACGCCATACAGCGCGCCGGCGAGCTGGCCGGCGACGGCCGCCGTGGTGTCGGCGTCGTAGCCGAGATTGGCGGCGGTCAGCACGGCGCTGCGGAAGTCGCCGGTGCGGGCGACGCTCCAGATCGCCGCCTCCAGCGTATGCGCGACATAGCCCGTGGACTTGATGGCGTGGCGGGTCTCGCCGCGCCACGAGCCGTTCATCACGGTCGCGATCGGTCCAACCAGCCCGTCGCCGCGCGGCCGGAACACGGCCGAGGGCGGGGCGCCCGCGATGGCGTCGGCGAGCATCGCGGCGAACGCCGCGCAGGCGTCGAGCGTCTGCGGCGCGGCGTGGGTGACCTGGCTCTGCGTCCGCGCCGCCTCGGTGCGCGCCGGAGCGTCGTTCCACCAGCGGATCGCCACCGGCGAGAGGCGCATCAGCGAGCCGTTGCCGGCGATCTCGGGGGAGGGCGAGCCGGCGAGTGGGTCGCCGGTGCGCTGCCACGTCTCGATCGCCTCGCGGGTGGCGTTGCCGATGTCGAAGCAGACGCCCGTGCAGGAGTAGCGGCCGTCGCGGTACCAGGCCTCGAAGCGGCGCATCAGGTCGGTCGGGTCGACCCGGCCGCGCTCGAGGAGGCTGTCGGCGAGCGCCAGCGCCATGGCGGTGTCGTCGGTCCACTGGCCCGGAGTCAAATGGAAGGGGCCGCCGCCGACCATGTCGTCGATGCGCGGGCAGGTGTCGCGCACCTCGAACTCCAGCGTGGTGCCGATTGCGTCGCCGACCGCGAGGCCGACCAAGGCGCCGATGGCACGCCCGCGGATCGCGTCGTCGAGGTCGGCCGGCCGGGCCTCCGGGATCGCCCGCTGGGCGCGCACGAATCGCTCCTGCTCGACCGTGGCGATCGCCCCGGGCCGCGCCCCGCGCACCGCCCGGATCGCCTCGTCGGTCGGGACGCCGAGCTCGATCATCAGCCGCGCCGCGATGGTGCCGGCCCGACCGAGTCCGCCGCGGCCGTGGACGACGATGTCGAAGCCGCGCCGCAGAAGGCCGCGCAGCACCTCGCCGACGCGGATCCAGTCGCGCTCGAAGCGGACGTCCGGGATGGACACGTCGGTGATCGGCAGGTGGAACCAGCTCATGTGCCGGGCCTCGATCTCCGGCCCCAGCCGGACGACGTCGAGGTCCTCCAGCTCGCGTGGCTCGAGCAGGGTCACGACGGCGCTGGCGCCCCAGTCCCGCACGGCATCGAGGTCGGCGGCGAGGTCGCGGTACCACTCGCCCGCGAGGACCTCGGCGTCCTTCTTGCCGGGACAGAAGGTGATGCCGATCCGGCCGAGGCCGGGGCCCGGCTGGACGGCGCCGATGAGCAACGGATGCGAGACGGAGGTCCGCATGGGCGATCTCCTGGCCTGTGACGCTGGGCGGGCTGGCACGAATGGGCCATGGAAGCCGACCGGACCACCGGAATTATGAGCCAGCTCAAAAAGCGAGCCGAAATTCACATCAGCCAAAGGTCTAATCGTACCGCCTGCGGGCCGACGTGGCGCGGGCCGCAAAAAAGGGGCGCCCGGCTCCGCGTCGGGAGGCCGGGCGCCGGGGACCGCGGGCGCGGGCAGAGAGCGGGGGGAGCCGGGCGCGTCAGTGCTCCGGCTGGCAGATGGCGCCGGCGGCGATGGCCCGCACGGTCGCCACCACCAGAATGGCGAGCACGACGGCGAGCACCGCATAGAGCGCGACGAACAGGACGAGGGCCGGCGTGCCGCCGATCGTCTCGGCGAACACCGAGGCGGCGGTGGCGAGGGCGGCGAGCGGGAACGAGTAGGCCCACCACGACAGCGCGAAGCGGATGCGGGCCATCTGGCCGATCTTGGTAGCGACCAGGAGGAACAGGCCGAGCCCGGCATAGAAGAACAGCCGGGCAAAGCCGTCGAGCACGCCGCCGTCGAGCTTCACGTAGGCGAGGAAGCCGACCGCCGGCGGCGCCACCAGGATCATCAGGGTCGGCAGCAGCCGGTCGGGCAGCGGGTTGTGGAAGATCAACCGGTTGAACACCAGGGTGAGCAGCACGATCCAGAACATCACGCCGAACGAGAAGAAGAACCAGCTGATCTCGACATGGCCGAGCGGCACGCCGGCGAGCGGCACGATGATGTTGCCGACCGCCGGGATGAACCAGGCCGGGTTGAGGTGCGGCGGCTCGAACGGGCGGTGGCCGATCCAGGTCGAGAGGATGACGAGGCTGAAGGTCAGATGCAGGGCGGCGCCCGCCGTCCACAGGGCGCCGGCGACCGCGCGGTCGAGCGGAAGCGCGATGATCGACAGCAGCAGCAGCGAGATGCTGATGGTCGGAAAGAAGCTCAGCCGCACCGGATGATGCCACTCGGCGACCACGGCCTGGCGGTGGCGTATCAGCTTGGCGGCGTAGAAGGTGGCGACCGCGACGAACAGCCCGGCCGCGATGCCGCCGAGGACGAGGCTGGCGATCTGGCGGGTGCCGAGCAGCAGCTCCAGCCGGTGGGTGGCGATCGCCAGGCCCGCCGTGCCCATCACGGTGGCGAAAAAGCTGACGGGGAAGTGCTCGAGGCGGGGCGTCGCCTCGGGGAGGGCATCGGCTGTGCCGGTCGCGGTGGCGGTGGTGTCGGTCATCGGGGTCCTCGTCGCCGGACGCGAAGCAAGAGCCATACCTCGTCGTCCGCTGCTCGGCACCCTGGCGGCAGGGCGGCCGCCCGTCTGTGACGATGTCACCGGGGCGGAAGCAGGCCGGCGTCGGGCTCGGGCACCAGGCGGAGCGCCATGTCGTCGATGAGGGCGTCGCGGCGCGTCTCGACGGCGAGCATCGCGTCGCGGCTCTGGCGCAACGTGCCGGCGTTCGAGCCGTGCACGACGATGCCGCCGATCACCGCGGTGAGGCCGCCGAGGAGGGTCAAGGGATCGGCGGCCCACAGCCCGAGCACGATGCCGGCCAGCAGGACGGCACCGAGCCCGATCGCCACTTGGGCGGCCAGCATGAACTTGCGGCAGCTCTCCGCGATCGCGGCGAGGCGCTCGATCTCGTCCTCGAGCCGCGCGATCTCGTCGGCGAACAGTCTGTCTTCGGGCACGCTCCACCCCCTCGCACCGGGCCGGCGGCAGTCTAGCCTCGTCGTGCCGGACGGGGCCAGAGGCGCGGCGATTTCTGGTCGGTCGTCGGATTCGGGCGCGAAATGGCCCGGAATCGGCATCGAACCGGTGGAACACGCCCGCTGCGCAGCACTTTGCTGATTTCCTGGGCGCACGAATCGGCTAAGGGGGCTGAGACGTGTAAGCACAGTGACGAGGAGCAAACTCGATGGCGAAAGCCGCTACGTCCAAGCCGGCCGCGGCCACCAAGCCGGCCCAGGCGACCGTGACGCTCAAGCATCTCGCGGCGACGATCGCCGGCAATCACGAGCTCGCCAAGAAGCAGTCCGAGGCGATCCTGAGCGACATGATCGGCCTCGTCACCAAGCACCTGAAGAAGGGCGACCGCATCCGCATCAGCGGGCTGGGCATCCTCCAGGTGAAGAAGCGCGCCGCCCGCATGGGCCGCAACCCGGCCACCGGCGAGGCGATCAAGATCAAGGCGAGCAAGAAGATCGCCTTCCGGGCCGCCAAGGAGCTCAAGGACGCGATCTGATCGCGCCTCGCGTTCCGACCGACCGGTCTTCGCAAAACCCGCCGTCGCGAGACGGCGGGTTTTCGCGTTTCGGATGCTCATGGTCGGTGACGGCGGGTGCTCTCCGACGACGCGCCGAATGCAGCGCCGCGTGTCCCGGGCGCGGCGCATCGCGCCGCGCCGGGACCCAGGGGCGATCAGGCGAGGCGGTCGGAGGCCCATTCTGTCGTGTGGCCGTCGTGGGGCCCCTGGGCCCCGGCTCTGCGGCGCATCAGGCCTGT
>NZ_JBEOMB010000075.1:0-15492 GCF_046000175.1 Rhodoplanes sp. SY1 | reverse complement strand
GGCGCGCCCGTCGCGCCCGACCGGCGTCCGCCCGGCCGCCGGCCCGTGGAGCGGCGGCGGTCCGCGTCGCGGCCCGTGGGGATGATCGGTCCAGCCATAGCATCGTACCGGATGCAGCCCGTCGACCGTCGACGGGCTGCCATCGCCGGACCCTAATCTGCTAATAGGCGCACGCCGGTCCTCGAACCGGCGTGTTCTCGTTCGCGTTTCCGGGAGACCGTTGCGCGTCCGGCGCGCAATCAGTCATCGTCGTCCCGGTCGGAGCCTCGTCGCCATGCCGCGTCCCGCCTTCTCCCCGCCGTCGCAGGCGCCCGGCTTCGCCGCCCGACGGGTGGCGGCCGAGATCGTCGAAGGCGTGCTGCACCGGGGCCGGTCCCTCGACGAGCAGCTCGACGGCGCCACCGCCAACCAGGGGCTCGGCCTCCTGTCGGATCGCGACCGCGCGCTGGTGCGCCGGATCGTCGGCACGACGCTGCGCCGGCTCGGCACGCTGCGCCATCTGGTGACGAGCTGCCTCGACCGCGGCCTGCCACCCGACGCGCCGCGGCTGGAGAGTGCGCTGCTGGTCGGCGCCGCCCAGATCCACATCCTCGACATCCCGGACCACGCCGCCGTCGACCTCTCGGTGCGGCTCGTCCAGGCCGACCGGCGCTGCGCCCGCTATGCCGGGCTGGTCAACGCCGTGCTGCGCCGGATCGCCCGCAGCGGCGCCGAGCTGATGGCCGACCGCGATCCGGTCGCGCTCGACACGCCCGGCTGGCTGCTGGAGCGATGGAGCAGCAGCTACGGCGTCGACGCGGCCCGCGCGATCGCGGCCGCGCATACGAGCGAGCCGGCCCTCGACCTCACCGTGAAGAGCGATGCCGAGGGGTGGGCGACCCGCCTGCGCGGAAAAGTGCTGCCGACCGGCTCGGTCCGGCTGGTGCCGCACGGGCCGGTGTCGGGGATGCCCGGCTATGCCGAGGGCGACTGGTGGGTCCAGGACGCCGCCGCGGCGCTGCCGGCCCGCCTGCTCGGGCCGGTCGATGGGCTGTCGGTCGCCGACCTGTGCGCCGCGCCGGGCGGCAAGACCCTGCAGCTCGCCGCCGCCGGCGCCAGGGTGACGGCGGTCGACCGCTCCGAGCCGCGTCTCGCCCGGTTGAAGGAGAACCTCGCTCGCACCGGACTGACGGCCGATACGGTGGTGGCCGACGTCACCGGCGTGGACCTTGCGACATTCGCGGCGGGCCCGTTCGACGCGGTGCTGCTCGACGCGCCGTGCTCGTCGACCGGCACGATGCGGCGCCATCCCGACATTCCCTGGCGCAAGACCGAGGCCGATCTCGTCTCGCTCGCCGGCCTGCAGGCGGCGCTGCTCGACCGCGCCGTCGGCCTGCTGCGCGAGGGCGGCACGCTCGTCTACTGCACCTGCTCGCTGGAGCCGGAGGAGGGCGAGCAGCAGATCACGGCGCTGCTCGACCGCGATCCGCGCGTCGCGCGCAAGCCGATCGCGGCCGACGAGCTGCCGGGCCTCGACGGGCTCGTGACGGCGGCCGGCGAGCTGCGCACCCTTCCGGCCTTCTGGCCGGACGACGAGCCCCGCATGGGCGGCCTCGACGGCTTCTTCGCGGCGCGCCTGGTCCGCCGGTGATCCGGCCCGCGCCGGCCGGACCTCCCATCGGTGCATGGTCCGGGGACGCCCGGCCGGCGAGTGTTGCCCTCGCATCTTGCTTCGTTATGGTGGGCCGCCACGCGCGTTGCGTCGCGCGTGAGAAGGGCTCGGGGTGATGTCCCGCGTATCGTTCGCGGACCGCGGCAGGCTGATCTGGTATGCGGTGCGGCGCGGCCTCTCCCATGTGGCGGGGCGGTTCGCGGCGTCGCGCCTGCTCGCCCTGTTCCGGCTCGGCGGCCGCAACGAGCGCATCGCCATCGCGCCGCAGTCGCTGCGCACCGCCGACCCGACGCGGGCGAGCGAGATTTATTCCGGCCGCTTCGCGCTCGCCGGCAAGATCGTCGTCTGCGACGGCCGCTCGCCCTTCGAGATGGAGCCGCCGACGCCCGACTGGGCCGCCTCGCTGCTCGGCTTCGGCTGGCTGCGCCACATGCGGGCCGCCGAGACGGCCGCGGCCCGCGCCAATGCGCGGGCGCTGGTCGAGGAGTGGATTGCCCTGCAGGGCGGCTGGAACGGCGTCGCCTGGCGACCCGAGATCGTGTCGCGTCGGATCGTCTCCTGGCTCACCCAGGCGAGCCTGATCCTCGCCGACGCCGACGTGCGCTTCTATCGCCGCTTCATCCGCAGCCTCGCCCGCCAGGTGCGGTTCCTGCGCTGGACCGCCGGCGACGCCCAGGACGGGGTGCCGCGCCTGCAGGCCGCGATCGCGCTCACCTACGCGGCGCTGTGCATGACCGGGCAGACCCGGCACCTCAAGCGCGCGACCAAGCGGCTCTCGGCCGAGCTCGACCGCCAGATCCTCGCCGACGGCGGCCATGTCAGCCGCAATCCGGGCGCCCTGATCGAGCTGCTCGCCGATCTGCTGCCGCTCGCCCAGGCGTTCACGTCGCGCAACGTCGCGCCGCCGCCGGCGCTCCTCAACGCGGTCGACCGGATGATGCCGATGCTGCGGTTCTTCCGGCACTCGGACAAGACCTTCGCGCTGTTCAACGGGATGGGGCCGACCGCCCAGGATCTGCTCGCCACCATCCTGGCCTATGACGACGCGCGCGGCCGGCCGGTCGCCAACGCGATCCATTCCGGCTACCAGCGCATCGAGGCGCGCGACACCGTCGTGCTGATGGACACGGGCGCGCCGCCGCCGCTCGCCGTGTCGGCCGACGCGCATGCCGGCTGCCTGTCGTTCGAATTGTCGTCGCGCCAGCAACGCATCGTGGTGAACTGCGGCCTGCCGGCCGCCGGCAAGGGCAACTGGCGGCACCTGGCGCGGGCCACCGCGGCGCATTCGACCGTCACGTTCAACCAGACCTCCTCCTGCGACTTCTACGACACGCGGGTGATGCGCCGCGTCTTCGGCACGTTGATCGCGGGCGGGCCGAGCCGCATCGCCGCGACCCGCGACGCCGACGATCACGCCGAGCAGGTGCGGGTCAGCCACGACGGCTACGCCGACAAGTTCGGCGTCATCCACCAGCGCACCGTCACGCTGTCGGCCGACGGCCGAAGGCTCGAGGGCGAGGACATCTTCCTGCCGGCCCGCGGCGAGGCGCTGCCGGCCAAGCTGCCGGACGAGTTCGCGGTGCGCTTCCATCTGCATCCGACCATCCGGGTGGCGCGCGTCGACGACGGCCACGGCGTGATGCTGACGCTGCCGAACCGGGACGTGTGGGCGTTCCTGGCGCACGAGGACCGGGTCGACATCGAGGAGAGCGTCTATCTCGGCGGCCGCACCGGCCCGCGCCGCACCGTGCAGCTCGTCATCCACGGCCACGCCCGCCGCGCCCCGCGCGTCGAGTGGACCTTCGCGCTGACCAGCGAGACGCTGCCGACCGGCGCCGGCGCCCGGGGCGCCCGCGAGCAGACGCAGGACCTGTCGCGGTAACCGTCGCCTTTCACGAGTCGACGCCGCACCGAAAGAGGCCTCGTGTCCCGGGCGCCGCGTGACGCGCGGCGAACCGGGACCCAGAGCGGCGGTGCGCGGAGCCACTCCCAAATGGCTTGCCGTGCCGCTTGCAGTAGCGCCCGTCGTGGCGCCCCTGGGCCCCGGCTCGGCGGCGCATCAGGCCTGCGGCCTGATGCGCCTTGGCCGGGGCACGCGGCCCACATTCGAAGGCGGAAACTTGCTCTAGCCAAGCCATGGGGCGCGGCCCAATATGCCGCCGAAATCGTGCTCAACCAAACCGATACATCGTGATGACCGAACAACCTCGCCGCATTCTCCGCGCTCTTCTCTCCGTCTCCGACAAGTCCGGCCTCGTCGACTTCGCCCGTGCGCTCGTCGCCCACAATGTCGAGCTCCTGTCGACCGGCGGCACCAAGAAGGCGCTGGCCGAGGCCGGCCTTCCGGTGCGCGACGTCTCCGAGCTGACCGGCTTCCCCGAGATGATGGACGGCCGCGTCAAGACCCTGCATCCGAAGGTGCACGGCGGCCTGCTCGCGATCCGCGACAATGCCGAGCATGTCGCCGCGATGTCGGCGCACGGCATCGTGCCGATCGACCTCCTGGTGGTCGATCTCTATCCGTTCGAGGCGACGGTCGCGAAGGGCGCCGGCTACGACGACTGCATCGAGAACATCGACATCGGCGGGCCGGCGATGGTGCGGGCGGCCGCCAAGAATCACGCCGACGTCGCCGTGGTGGTCGACACGGCCGACTACGCCGCGGTGCTGGCCGAGATGGCGAGCCACGCCGGCGCGACCACGCTGCCGTTGCGGAAAATGCTCGCCGCCAAGGCCTATGCGCGCACGGCCGCCTACGACGCGGCGATCTCCGGCTGGTTCGCGCAGACGCTCGGCGATCCGACGCCGGACTTCTGGGCGCTCGGCGGCAAGCGCATCCAGACCATGCGGTACGGCGAGAACCCGCATCAGGTCGCGGCGTTCTACCGCTCGCCCGAGGTGCGCTTCGGCGTCGCCACGGCCCGGCAGGTGCAGGGCAAGCAGCTCTCCTACAACAACATCAACGACACCGACGCGGCCTTCGAATGCGTCGCCGAGTTCGACCCGGCCCGCACGGCGGCCTGCGCCATCATCAAGCACGCCAATCCATGCGGCGTCGCCGAGGCCGAGACGCTCGTCGAGGCCTATCGCAAGGCGCTGATGTGCGACCAGGACTCGGCCTTCGGCGGCATCGTCGCGGTGAACCGCGTGCTCGACGCCGAGGCGGCCCGCATGATCACCGGCATCTTCACCGAGGTGATCATCGCGCCCGACGCCACCGAGGAGGCGATCGAGATCGTCCGCGCCAAGAAGAACCTGCGCCTGATGCTGGCCGGTGGCCTGCCGGATCCGCGCGCGCCGGGCCTCACCATGCGCACCGTGGCGGGCGGCTTCCTGATGCAGTCGCGCGACAACGCCGTGGTCGACGATTTCGAGTTCAAGGTCGTGACCAAGCGTGCCCCGACCGAGGCCGAGCTCGCCGATCTGAAGTTCGCCTTCCGGGTCGCCAAGCACGTCAAGTCGAACGCCGTCATCTACGCCAAGGACCGCGCCACGGTCGGCATCGGGGCGGGGCAGATGAGCCGCGTCGACTCGGCTGCGATCGCGGTGCGCAAGGCGGAGGCGGCGGCGCGCTTCTTCGAGCTGCCGGAGCCGTTGACCAAGGGCTCGGTGGTCGCCTCCGACGCGTTCTATCCGTTCCCCGACGCGCTCCTCGTGTCGATCCGGGCCGGCGCCACCGCGGTGGTGCAGCCGGGCGGCTCGATCCGCGACGAGGAGGTGATCAAGGCGGCCGACGACCACGACGTCGCCATGGTGCTCACCGGGTATCGGCACTTCCGGCACTGAGGCGGAAGCCCGCGTCAGCGGGCGGCGCGCAGCGCCCCGGCGTCAGGTCGGGCGCGCCGCCGTGCCGGCGCGGCGCAGCAGCGCCCACGCGGTCGCGAGCAGGATCATGTTCGCGACCGCGCCGAGCAGGTTGAGGTCGATCCCGGCGAGCCGGACCTCCTTCCCCGGGTCGGCGAGCAGCGTGTCCGGCACCAGCATGGCCGGAAAGAAGGCGAGCCAGATCGCGCCCTGGATCAGGATCGCGAACCCGGCCCGCTCGATGGGCCGCCGGCCCGACCAGACGAGCCACAGCGACACGACCGATAACAGCGTCATCGCGATCACGAACCAGGCGCCGTGAAAGCGGGCGTGCGGCGACCACAGCTCGCTGAAGATGTGGGTCGTGTTCCAGTCGGCGATGTTGCCGGACAGCGTGGTCAGGGCGACGAAGCTGATCAGCAGGCGAGGCGCGAGGACCATGGCGGGCGTCCCGGTGCGAGGGTTCGTCCCTCAACGCGCCGGGCGGGTTTTCGATCACCGGCCGGCCGGCGCCGGCATCCCGTCGTCGCCGGTGCCGTCAGGCCTCGCGCCGTCATGGCGTCGCCGCGACGGTCTCCACCATCTCCGCGACGGCGCCGAGAATGCGCGAGATGTCCTCGGGCCGCGACAGGCGGTGGTCGCCGTCCTTGATCAGGGTGAGCACCACGTCGTCCTGGGCGAGGCGGGCGACGAGGGCGTTGGCGTGCTGCCACGGCACGTCGGGATCCTTCACGCCCTGGACGATGCGCACCGGGCAGCCGGTCTCGATCAGGCCGCCGAGCAGCAGGTGGTTCCGCCCCTCCTCGATCAGCTGTTTCGTGATGACGTAGGGGCCGGTGTCGTAGTCGGTCGGCTGCTCGAAGCGGCCCGTGGTCTCGATCGCCTGCTTCACCTCGGGCGGGAAGCGCTTCCACATCAGCGCCTCGGTGAAGTCGACGGCGGGGGCGATCAGGACGAGGCCGGCGACGCTTGCCTCACCCGGCGCCGCGCGTCGCCGCAGCGCCTGGACGAGCAGCAGCGCCATCCAGCCGCCCATCGACGATCCGACCAGGATCTGCGGACCGCGGCAGCAGGCGTCGAACACCGCGAGCGCATCCTCGAGCCACGACCCGATGGTGCCGTCGGCGAAGGCGCCGCTCGATTCGCCGTGGCCGGAATAGTCGAACCGCACGATCGCCTGGCCGCGCTCGGCCGCGAAGGCGTCGAGCGCCTGCGCCTTGGTGCCCTGCATGTCCGACATGAAGCCGCCGAGCCAGACGAGGCCGGGGGACTTGCCGGCGCGGCGACGGACCGCGATCCGGCGCGCGTCTGCGCCTTCGCCGAGCTCGATCCAGGCGACGTCGTTCTCCATCGGGGCACTCCGGGATGGTCGCTCCGCCCCGATGATCGGGAGCCGGGCGGTCGGGAATCGGACGGTCGGCGCGAATATTGCCGCCCTCCGGCGCGGGGTCTATACCGGCGTGCCGGCCGGCCGCCGGCCTTCTCGCGAATCCAGGGTCGGACGCTCCGTCGCGTCGCCCCGTACGGCGCGATCGCCCCGTGAAGCCTCACCGTCCCGCAGGCGTGAACGTCCGCAAGGCAGGAGACCACGATTGCCGGCAACCTCGGAGTCGTCGCCCGACGTCCACGCGCCCGCGGAGGGGTCGACGATCCCGTCGCGGCCGTTCGACCGGGCGACCGATGACGCAGGCCGTGCCGGCGTCACCGGCCGGTCGGTGGCGCGCCGGCTTACGGTGCTCGTCACGGTCCCGACGCTCGATCTCGGGGCGGCCGACCGAGGGGCGATCGAGCTCGCCCGCATCCTCGCCGCGGCCGGTCACCGGCCCGTCGTGGCGTCGCGCGGCGGCCGCTGCGAGGACGAGATCGCCCGCCTCGGCGGCGTCTTCGAGCCGCTCGACGCGACCAGCCACAACCCGTTCGTCATCGCCGGCAATGCGCGGCGCTTGCGCGCGCTGATTCGCGCCCATGGATGCGACGCCGTCCACGCCCATGGCCGGGCCTGTGCGTGGAGCGCGCTCGCCGCGGCGCGCGCCACCGGCAAGCCGTTCCTCACCACCTGCTACACGGCGTTTCGCGAGCAGAACCGCCTCAAGCGGCTGTACAACGGCGTGATGGCGCGCGGCGACCGGGTGATCGCGGTCAGCGAGCCGATCGCCGACATGATGGCCGAGCGGCACCATCTGCCGTGGTCGCGGCTCGCCGTCGTGCATCCCGGCATCGACCTGTCCAGCTTCGATCCGGCCGGGATCGCGCCCGACCGGGTCGCCGCGGCGCGCCGCACCTGGGGCGTCGGGCCGGACACCAGGGTCGTGCTGGTGCCGGGGCGGATCATCCGCCGGCGCGGCCACCACGTCGCCGTGCAGGCGGCCGCCCATCTCAAGGCCCGCGGCCTGCGCGACGTGCTGTTCGTGTTCGCCGGCGAGGACGGCGGGACGTCGAGCTATTCGGGCCAGCTGTGGGACCAGGTGCTCGCCTCCAAGACGGCCGACGTCGTCCGCCTCGCCGGTCCCTCGGCCGATCCGCCGGCCTGCTATGCGGCCGCCACCGTGGTGGTCTCCACGGCGATCCAGCTCGAAGGACTTTCACGCGGATTGCTGGAAGGCATGGCGATGGCGCGGCCCGTGGTCGCCTCCGATCTCGCCGCCGGCCCGGAGGCCGTGCTGTCGCCGGAAGCCGCCGGCGAGGAGCGGATGACCGGCCTGCGGGTTCCGGCCGGCGACGGCGCCGCGCTCGCCGCCGCCCTGGTGCGGCTGTTCTCGTATTCCGAGCAGGCCCGCCACGCGATGGGCCAGCGGGCCCGCGCCTGGGCGCTGTCGGAGTTCGACCCGGCCGACACGGCGGCCCGGATTCTCGCCATCTATGCCGATCTGTGCGGTGGCGGACCGGCGGGTGCGGCGACGACGCCCGCGGCCGGCTCGCCCGATCTGCAGCGGCAACGTTGACTTGAAACCGGAATGTCCCAATTCTAATGATCCCTCGCACCGGCCCCGTCCGGCGCGGCCACCGGGCTTGAGCGGCGGCCTGCGGCACGGCAGTGCGGGGACGAACGGATTTTGCCGGCGCCACGCTGCGCATGCCGGTCCGGCCTTTGGGCTCGGGCGGGCGTGAACGGTGCGGGGTCGGATTTCGACGTACTGGTAACTGCGACCGCGTATCGAGAGACCGCGCAACCAGAGACCGCGTATCCAGAGTCTGCCAGGATCAACGACAGAGGAGTTCACTGCCATTCGCCGCCCCATGAGAGCGCCGCCCCCCGTCCAAAAGGACGGACCGCGCGTCAACGAGGAGATTCGCGTCCGAGAGGTTCATCTGATCGACAAGGATGGGGCCAATCGCGGCACCACCCAGATTGCAGAGGCCTTGCGGCTGGCCCAGGAGGCCGGACTCGACCTGGTCGAGATCGCGCCCAATGCCACCCCGCCGGTGTGCAAGCTGCTCGATTACGGGAAGTTCAAGTACCAGGAGCAGAAGAAGGCCGCCGAGGCCCGCAAGCGTCAGAAGATCGTCGAGGTCAAGGAAGTGAAGTTCCGCCCGATGATCGACGACCACGACTACGACGTGAAGATGCGGGCCATGCACCGCTTCTTCGAGGAAGGCGACAAGGTCAAGGTGACGTTGCGCTTCCGCGGTCGCGAGATGGCGCACCAGGAACTCGGCTTCCAGCTGCTCAACCGGGTCAAGGACGACACGTCCAAGCTCGCCAAGGTGGAGCAGGACGCCAAGATGGAAGGCCGCCAGATGGTCATGGTGCTGGCGCCGCGTTGATCGCGCCGGTCGCCGGCGTCGGGCCATAGATGCTCGCATCGCCTTCGAAGCAGCGCTCCGGCCGCCCCGGTGTCCCGGGGGCGGCCGGAGTTGCCAATCCGGCGCACCTCTGCCATAACCCCGCCTTCCCGCCGCCCGGCTGAAAATGGGCTGCCGTGGCGGCGTCGTGCCCTTTTCCGACCGGGCCCGTTTGGGCCCCGTGCCGGTTTCGGGCGCGCTCACATCAACTAGACGGTCCGGCGGACCCGGGGGCCCCTTCGGCCCGGCGCGGTCGTGCACGGCCAGGAGACGAGCCAAATGCCCAAGATGAAGACCAAGTCGGGCGCGAAAAAGCGCTTCAAGATCACCGGCACCGGCAAGGTGAAGTTCCAGCAGTCCGGCAAGCGGCACGGCATGATCAAGCGGTCGACCAAGCAGATCCGCGAGCACCGGGGCACCGCGGTCCTGTTCAAGACCGACGGCGACAATATCAAGAAGTATTGGATGCCCAACGGCTGATCGCCGCCCGCCGCGTCTTCCGACGCGGTGTCACCGCTCTAACCGAACTGTTTCAGGAGATCAGCCATGGCCCGCGTCAAACGGGGCGTCACCGCGCACGCCAAGCACAAGAAGGTCCTCAAGGCCGCCAAGGGCTATTACGGCCGGCGCAAGAACACCATCCGGGTCGCCAAGCAGGCCGTCGAGAAGGCGCAGCAGTACGCCTATCGCGACCGCAAGGTGAAGAAGCGCACCTGGCGCGCCCTGTGGATCCAGCGCCTCAACGCCGCCGTGCGGCCGTTCGAGCTCAACTACAGCCGCTTCATCGACGGCCTCGCCAAGGCGGGCATCACGGTCGACCGCAAGGTCCTGTCCGATCTCGCGATCCGCGAGCCGGCGGCGTTCCAGGCGATCGTCGAGAAGGCCAAGGCCGCGCTCGCCGCGGCCTGAGGCCGGCCGGCAGAGGGCAGGGCCGGCCGATGCCGGCCCGAGCGGGCGGTCCGAGACTTCGACCGGGTCCCGAGGCCGCGATCCCGTGCGGTCGTGTTGCTGGGTCGTTCGCCCGCGGCGGACGGCCCCGATGCCTTGGGATGAGCCATGTCGGAGATTACCGAGCTCGAAGCGCGCCTGATGGCGGACGTCGCGGCGGCGGCCGACGAGCCGGCGCTCGACGCCGTCCGGGTCGCGGCGCTGGGCAAGAAAGGCGCCGTCTCGGCGCTGCTCGCCACCCTCGGCAAAATGTCGCCGGAGGAGCGCAAGACCCAGGGGCCGCTGATCAACGGCCTCAAGGACCGGCTCGGCGAGGCGCTCAATGTCCGCCGCGCCGCGCTGCGTGACGCCGCCCTCGACCAGCGACTCGCCACCGAGACGGTCGACGTCACGCTGCCGCTGCCCGACAGCGCGCTCGATCGCGGCCGCATCCACCCGATCAGCCAGGTGATCGACGAGCTGACCGCGATCTTCGCCGACATGGGCTTTTCGGTCGCCGAAGGTCCCGACATCGAGACCGACGACTACAACTTCACCCGGCTGAATTTCCCCGAGGGCCATCCGGCCCGCGACATGCACGACACGTTCTTCTTCCCGCCGAAGGAGGACGGCTCGCGGCTCCTGTTGCGCACGCACACCTCCCCCGTCCAGGTGCGTACCATGCTGTCGAAGGAGCCGCCGATCCGGGTGATCTGCCCCGGCCGCACCTATCGCTGCGACTCGGACCAGACCCACACGCCGATGTTCCATCAGGTCGAGGGCCTGGTGATCGACAAGGGCTCGCATCTCGGCCACCTGAAGTGGATCCTCGCCGAGTTCTGCAAGGCGTTCTTCGAGGTCGACCAGGTGAAGATGCGGTTCCGGCCGTCGTTCTTCCCGTTCACCGAGCCGTCGCTCGAGGTCGACATTCAGTGCCGCCGCGACAAGGGCGAGGTGCGCTTCGGCGAGGGCGAGGACTGGCTCGAGATCCTCGGCTGCGGGATGGTGCATCCGAACGTGCTGAGGAACTGCGGCATCGACCCCGACGTCTATCAGGGCTTCGCCTGGGGCATGGGGATCGACCGCATCGCCATGCTGAAATATGGCATGCCGGATCTGCGCGCCTTCTTCGAGGCCGACGTCCGCTGGCTCGACCACTACGGCTTCCGCCCGCTCGACTTTCCGACGCTGGCGGGCGGACTGAGTGGGTGAGAACGACCGTCCTCGCGACCATTTTCGTGGGAGCGGCTACACAGAACGCGACGAGAGGTCGACCAGATGATGAAAGCGCCGCCGTCACGTGAGTTCGTCGAAGGTGTGCTTCGACCGTTCCTGGACCCTCACGGCTTCGATCATGCCGAGGTCCGGGTCGACCTCGATCACGCCGGGGACGAGGCCATCTTCGTGGATGCGGTGATGAAGCCCGACTCAGGTTTTGTGGGCGGTAAGGTATCCAACGCCGCGCATGGAGCCCTCAGTGACGCTTTGCTCGCAAAGGGTGACGAGCGGTTTCCATACATGTCTATCCGCCACCCGGACGACGAGCTCGCCGAAGTGCCGCCCAAGCCAATTGCTTCCGATCCGTCATGATGAATTCCGACAGTCTACTGGAGCTTTCGGAGCAATTGGCTCGACTCGAATCGGGCCGCCCGAAGGAAGCGACTCTTCGACGGGCGATATCGACGGCATATTACGCCGTCTTTCATGCGTTGGCTTACCTTTGCGCCGATACGCTCGTCGGAATCAGCCGGCCTTGGGAAGCATTTACCCCGATCTATCGAACGCTTGATCATGCAGGTGCGCGCAAGATGTTCGAACGCGATCGCTCCGGAGTCTTGCTCGGCTCGGAAGTCGTCGAGATCGGACGGATTTTCGTTCATCTGCAAGAGCAACGACACAAAGCGGATTACGATCCGCAGCCCTTGGGGATCAGCCGCAGATCGACTCTCGAGCTGATTGATAAGGCTCGCGAAGCCATATCCGCAATAAACGCGTTACCCGGCGACAAGAAACGACTCCTTGCGAGTCATCTTGTCGCGAAATCACGCTAGCTGGCTGACCGAGATGAAATTCACCCTCTCCTGGCTCAAGGACCATCTCGACACCGACGAGTCGCTCCAGGCGATCGTCGACAAGCTCACCATGATCGGCCTCGAGGTCGAGGAGGTGGAGGACAAGGGCAAGCTGCTGGCGCCCTATGTCATCGCCCATGTGATCTCGGCCGAGCAGCATCCGAACGCCGATCGGCTGCGCGTCTGCATGGTCGACATCGGCGCGGCCGGGAACGGCAAGCCGATCCAGGTGGTGTGCGGGGCGCCCAACGCGCGCACCGGCATGCGGAGCGTGTTCGCGCCGGCCGGCACGTACATCCCGGGCAAGAAGCTGACGCTCTCGGTCGGCAACATCCGGGGCGTCGAGAGCCACGGCATGCTGTGCTCGGAGGCCGAGCTGGAAATCTCCGACGATCACGACGGCATCATCGACCTGCCGGCCGACGCGCCGGTCGGCACGTCCTACGCGGCGTGGGCGAAGCTCGACGATCCGGTGATCGACATCAATCTCACGCCGAACCGGCCCGACTGCACGGGCGTCGCCGGCATCGCCCGCGACCTCGCGGCGGCCGACATCGGCACGCTGCTGCAGATGCCGATTGCGCCCGTGAAAGGCACGTTCCCGTGCCCGGTGAACGTGACGCTCGACTTCGGCGACACGCCGTCGCTGTGCCCGGCCTTCGGCCTGCGCCTCGTGCGCGGCGTCAAGAACGGGCCGTCGCCGGAATGGATGCAGCGCCGCCTCGCCGCGATCGGGCTGCGCCCGATCAATGCGCTGGTCGACATCACAAACTTCCTCACCTTCGACCGCGCCCGGCCCCTGCACGTGTTCGACGCCAAGAAGGTGAAGGGCAATCTCGTCGTGCGCCGCGGCCGCGACGGCGAGACGCTGCTCGCGCTCGACGGCAAGACCTACGCGCTCGACGACACGATGTGCGTGATCGCCGACGACAACGGCGTCGAGTCGCTCGCCGGCATCATGGGCGGCGAGGTCTCGGGCTGCGACGAGACCACCACGGACGTGCTGATCGAGTCGGCCCTGTGGGACGAAATCGCCATCGCCCGCACCGGCCGCAAGCTCGGCATCGTCACCGACGCACGCTACCGCTTCGAGCGCGGCGTCGACCCGGCCTTCATGCTGCCGGGCCTCGACCTCGCGACCCACCTCGTGATGGAGCTGTGTGGCGGCGAGCCGTCCGAGGTCGTCGTCGCGGGCCAGCCGCCGATCCGCGACAAGGTGATCGACTTCACGCTCGACGCGCTGCCGCGCCTCGCCGGGCTCGACATCGGCCTCGCCGAGACCAAGCGCGTGCTGAGCCGCCTCGGCTTCTTCGTCGCCGGCGACGCCAAGAAGCTGAAGGTCGCGGTGCCGACCTGGCGGCCCGACGTCGACGGCGTCGCCGACATCGTCGAGGAGGTGATGCGCATCGTCGGCGTCGACCGCGTGCCGCTCACGCCGTTCCCGCGCGACGACCGCGGCCGCAAGCCGGTGCTGACACCGATCCAGGCGCGCACCCGCCGGGCGAAGCGCGCCCTCGCCGCGCGCGGCCTCACCGAGGCCGTCACCTGGTCGTTCATCTCCAAGAAGGAGGCCGAGCTGTTCGGCGGCGGCCAGCCGGAGCTGGCGCTCGCCAACCCGATCGCGGCCGAGCTCTCCGACATGCGGCCGAGCCTGCTGCCCGGCCTGATCACGTCGGCGCAGCGCAACGCCGACCGCGGTTTTCCGGACGTCGCGCTGTTCGAGGTGGGACAGGTGTTCCGGGGCGACCGGCCCGAGGATCAGTTCGTCGCCGCCGCGGGACTTCGCCGCGGCCTCGCCCGGCCGACCGGCACGGGGCGCCACTGGCGCACCGGCGCCCAGGCGGCCGATGTCTACGACATCGAGGGTGATGCGCTCGCCGTGCTGGCCGCCTGCGGCGCCCCGGTGCAGGGCGTGCAGATCCAGCCGGGCGGGCCGGCATGGCTGCATCCGGGCCGCTCCGGCACGCTGCAGATGGGGCCGAAGCTCGTGTTCGGGCATTTCGGCGAGCTGCATCCGCGCCTCCTGGAGGCGCTCGACGTCACCGGGCCGATCGTCGCCTTCGAGCTGATCCTCGACCGCATCCCCGAGCCCAAGGCCAAGGCGACGCGCGCCAAGCCGCCGCTCGAGCTCGCCGCCTTCCAGCCGGTGTCGCGCGACTTCGCCTTCATGGTCGACGCGGCCGTGAAGGGTGCCGACATCGTGCGGGCCGCGCAGAGCGCCGACCGCAAGCTGATCACGGGCGTCACGGTGTTCGACGTCTACGAAGGCAAGGGCGTCGAGCCGGGCAAGAAATCCGTGGCGATCGCCGTGACGCTCCAGCCGCGGGAGAAGACCCTCACCGACGAGGAGATCGAGGCGGTGGGGCAGAAGGTCGTCGGCGAGGTGGTCAAGCGGACCGGCGGCGTCCTGAGGGCATGATGCGCGAGCTCCTGCTCGCGCTCGGCGTCACCGACGTCTCGCCCGGCGCGGCCGCGTTCGTCGCGGTCGCGGCGCTGCTCGCCGGGCTGGCGCGCGGCTTCTCGGGCTTCGGCTCGGCCCTGATCTTCGTGCCGCTCGCCTCCACCATGATCGCCCCTGCCATGGCGGCGCCGCTGCTGCTGGTGGTCGACGTGATCATGTCGGCCGGCCTGATCCCGGGCGCGTACAAGCTCGCCGAGAAGCGCGAGGTGCTCACCATGCTGTGCGGCACGCTGCTCGGCCTGCCGCTCGGCACCGTCGTGCTCGTCCATGCCAGCCCGGTGTCGATCCGCTGGGCCGTCGCCGTGCTGGTGCTGGTGATGCTCGCCGTGGTGATGTCGGGCTGGCGCTTCCGCGGCGAGCCGCGCCGTCGCCTCACCGTCGCGGTCGGTCTCACGGCGGGGTTCTTCAGCGGCATGTCGCAGACCGGCGGGCCGCCCGTGGTGCTCTACTGGCTCGGCAGCCACCATTCGCCGGCGCGGGTGCGCGCCAACATCGTGTTCTACTTCGCGCTCTCGATGGTGCTGTCGGTCACGGCCTATCTGATCATCGGCCTGTTCACGCTGCCGGTGCTCGGGCTCGCCGTGCTGGTCGGCCCGGTCTACGGGCTCGGCGTGTTCGTCGGCACCCGCATGTTCGGACTTGCCTCGGTGACGGTGTTCCGCGCCATCGCCTACGGCCTCATCGCCGCCACGGGCCTGTTCAGCCTGCCGCTCTTCGACGGAATTTTGAGGCCGTAGATCGCGCCGCGGCGCCTTCTTCCCTCTCCCCGCGTGCGGGGAGAGGGTGGCTCGGAC
>NZ_JBEOMB010000074.1:0-21685 GCF_046000175.1 Rhodoplanes sp. SY1 | reverse complement strand
GGGAAGTCGCGGGCGAGCCGCGCCACCAGCCGCTTCGCCTTCTCGGCGTTCTCGCCCAGCACCTTGATGATGTCCTGCACCGTGACGGCGTCGTGGTCGGGGTGCCAGCAGTCGAAGTCGGTCACCATGGCGACGGTCGCGTAGCAAATCTCCGCCTCGCGGGCGAGCTTGGCCTCCGGCATGTTGGTCATGCCGATCACCGAATAACCGAGCTGCTTGTAGGTCATGCTCTCCGCGTAGCTGGAGAACTGCGGCCCTTCCATGCAGACGTAAGTGCCGTCGCGGACCACCGCGATGTCCTCGGCCCGGGCAGCGTCCGCGATGTGGATGCGCAGGCGCGGCGAGACCGGATGCGCCATCGACACATGGGCGACGCAGCCGGTGCCGAAGAACGAGCTCTCGCGCTTGTAGGTTCGATCGACGAACTGGTCGACCAGGACGAAGGTGCCGGGCGGCAGCTCCTGCTTGAACGAGCCGCAGGCCGACAGCGTGACGATGTCGGTGACACCGACGCGCTTGAGGATGTCGATGTTCGCCCGATAGTTGATGTCGGACGGCGAGATGCGGTGGCCCTTGCCGTGGCGCGACAGGAAGACGATCGGCAGGCCGGCGACCTCGCCCATCACGAGCGGGCCGGACGGCTCGCCCCACGGGCTCTCGACCACCTTCTCGACGACGTTCTCCAGTCCCGGCAGGTCGTAGACGCCCGATCCCCCGATGATCCCCAAAACCGCCTTGGCCATGCTCGCCCCGATGTATCGCGCCGCTTGCCGGCGCCAGTAAGTCCCGCGATATCTCGCGTCAATGTTCGTCCTGTCGCCCGGGCGCGCGCGAACTGACGGCTTGCCAAGCGGCCGAGAGTGTCCGATCGAGCGGTCCGGGACCGATGGGGCGGGTTGTGGACGAAGCCCCGGCCGGCGGTCAACGTGTTTCCGGCGCGCCGCCAGTGCCGCCGAATGCCCGAGAGGTTCTTTCAGCCATGCCCCAGCGCAAGCCCGACACCACGCCCGCCGCGACCGCCGCCGGCGGGTCCAAGAGCGTGCTCGGCGGCCTGAGGGGGCCGATCGTGCTGGTCGGGGCCGGCAAGATGGGCGGTGCCCTGCTCGACGGCTGGCTGCGCCTCGGGCTCGATCCGCGCAAGATCGTCGTGCTGGAGCCGCAGCCGTCGCCCGAGATGGCCGCGCAGGCGATCTCGGGGCTGCGGCTCAATCCCGATCCGGCCGGGCTGCGGCCCGAGGCCGTGGTGCTCGCCGTCAAGCCGCAGGTGGCGCCGGCCGCGCTGCCGCCGCTGCAGGGGCTGGCCGCGTCCGGCGCCGTGATGATCTCGATCATGGCCGGCAAGACGCTCGGCTTCCTCGAGCAGGTGTTCGGTCCCGGCACGGCGGCCGTGCGGGCGATGCCCAACACGCCGGCCGCGATCGGCCGCGGCATGACGGTGGCGGTCGCCAACGCGGCCGTGAGCGAGGCCGGGCGGGCGCTCGCCCAGAACCTGCTCGGCGCCACCGGCAAGGTCGACTGGGTCGACGACGAGGGACTGATCGATGCCGTGACGGCGGTGTCGGGCTCGGGGCCGGCCTATGTGTTCCTGCTGGCGGAAAGCCTGGCGCGCGCCGGCATCGCCGCGGGACTCCCGCCGGCCCTCGCGGAGAAGATCGCGCGCGAGACGGTGGCGGGCGCCGGCGAGCTCCTGTTCCGCTCGCCCCAGGACGCCGCGACCTTGCGCCGGAACGTCACCTCGCCGGGCGGCACCACGGCGGCCGCCCTCGACGTGCTGATGGCGACGGACGGCCTCGACCCGCTGATGGAGAAGGCGATCGCCGCCGCCACCCGCCGCTCCCGCGAGCTCGCCGGGTGACGGAATCGGTGTCCGCAGGGGTGAGGCGCCGCGCCGCAGCGCGCCCCTGGCAGCCGCCCCTCCGGGGAATTACATAGTTCGGGAGCCATTTCGAGCCAGAGGAGCAGCCCATGGCGCGCAAGCCCGGTCCCCCCGCGAGCGACGACGGCATCGAGGATACCCCGGAGAGCGGCCGCGAGAGCGGCGGCGCGACCGGCCAGGCCCGCGCCCGCAAGGCCCCGGGCCGCATCGGAACGCCGCGCGGAAAGATGATCGAGGCGTTCATGGCGCTGCTCGCCGAGCAGCCGTGGGAGACGATCGGCTTCGGCGACATCGCGGCCCGGGCCGGCGTCTCCCTCGCCGAGCTGCGCGGCCAGTTCTCCGGCAAGCTCGCGATTCTCGCGGCCCACATCAAGGAGATCGACCGCGAGGTTCTCGACGCCGACCACGACGACATGACCGACGAGCCGACCCGCGAGCGGCTGTTCGACGTGCTGATGCGGCGCTTCGAGGCGCTCGCCCCGTACAAGGACTCGATCCGCTCGCTCCTGCAGTCGGCCCGCACCAACCCGCCGCTGGCGCTCGCGCTCAACAACTTCGCCGTCAACTCCATGCAGTGGATGCTGGCGGGCGCCGAGATCCGCGCCTCCGGCCCGACCGGGCTGATCCGCGCCCAGGGGCTGGCGCTCCTCTATGCCAACGTGATGTCGACCTTCCTGGACGACGACGAGCCCGGCCATGCCCGCACCATGGCGGCGCTCGACCGCGCGCTCGGCCGCGGCCAGCAGCTCACCGGAGTGTTCGACCGGGTGTGCGGCCTGATCCCGGGCTGCGGCAGCCGCCGGCGCACGCGGCCGCCGCGCACGGCCGACCTCGACGGCGACGCCGCCGTCGCGGTGTGATCTCGACCTTGGACTGATCGACCAACGACCCGAGGAGACTCTATGAACCTTCCCCTGCCCGTGGAGCTGTCGCTGACGACGCTTCTCATCATCGCGATCGCCGGCGGCCTCGCCGCCTGGAAGGCAGAGCATGCCGGCGTGGCGCCGGGCTTCGGCCTCTTCGGGGATGCCGTGGTCGGCATCTTCGGCGCCTTCGACGGCGTCTGGGCGCTGCAGGCGAAGTGGGGGGCCGGCACCGGCCCGGCCGCGACCGCCGCGGCGGCCCTGGTCGGCGCCGCCGTGCTGCTGTTCGTCGCCCGCCAGTTCGCGATCTGGTGGAACCGGCCGCGGCCGGCGGCGCGCCCCACCCCGGCCGTCGCGGTCGCCACCGGCCCCCGCCCCGAGCGGCCGGTCGCTCGCGCCGCCCGCGCGGGTCGCTGACCCGAGGCACATCTGATCACGTCGAAAACGAAAGCTCCCCCGGACGGCTGTCCGGGGGAGCTTTTTTATTGTCGCGTCGGCGCGTGCCGCGCGCGGCGATCAGGCGGCCTTCACGGTCGCCTGCTCGTCGTTCAGGGCGGCGAGCGTCTTCTCGTCGACCGAGGCGGTCACCAGCTTGGCGATGACGAGGTCGCCGCCGACATTGAGCGTGGTGCGGCACATGTCGAGGAAGCGGTCGACGCCGAGCACCAGGCCGATGCCCTCCGGCGGGATGCCGACCTGCACCATCACGACGACGATCAGCGGCAGCGCGCCGCCCGGCACGCCGGCCGTGCCGACGCCGGCCAGCATCGACATCAGCACCACGATGACCTGCTGGCCGATCGTGAGATCGATGCCGAACACCTGCGCCAGGAAGATCACGGTGACGCCCTCGAACAGGGCCGAGCCGTTCTGGTTCGCCGACGCCCCGATGGTGAGGACGAAGCGGACGATCTTGGGCGGCAGCTTGAGGACCTTCTCGCCGCAGGCCATGGCGACCGGCAGCGTCGCGTTGGAGGACGCCGTGGTGAAGGCGTAGAGATAGACCTCCTTGCACTGGGCGAAGAAGCGGAACGGATTGGTGCGTGCCACCCCCCAGATGAACAGGGCGTAGACGACGAAGAACTGCAGCAAGAGGCCGATGACGACGACGAGGGCGTAGTAGGCGACGTTGCCGAGGAAGCCGGCGCCCATCCGGTAGGCCGTGTTGAACACGATGCCGAAGATCGCATAGGGCGCGATCACCATGGCGAGCCCGATGATCTTCATGCAGGCCTGGAAGATCGACTCGAGCACCTGCTTGGTCGGATGATCGTCCGACTGGATCACGCGCGAGAGCGCCCAGCCGAAGAACAGCGCGAACACCATCACGGCGACGATCTCGCCCGAGAAGGCGCGGGCGGCCGAGTCGATCGGGTTCTGCGGGAGGAGGTCGACGATGTACTGGTACCAGGGCTTCGCCTGGGTCGCCATGGCGTTCTTCTGGATCGACAGGACGCCGGCGTTCTGAGCGAGCGCCACCTTGTCGAAGACCAGGCCGGCGCCGGGCTTGAGGATGTTGGTGAGCACCACGGCGATGATCACCGACGTGCCGCTCAGCAGGATGGTGAAGAGGAGCGACCGCCCGGCGACCTTGCCGAGGCCGGCGCCCTTGCCGAGCTCCATGGTGCCGAGCATCAGGGCCGACAGGATCAGCGGCACCACCACCATGAAGATCAGGCGCAGGAAGGTCGCGCCGATGAAGGTCATGACCTCGCTGAACGTGGTCATGACCGGGAAGTCCTTGGCCGGCAGCCAGTAATAGCCGATCAGGCCGAACGTCACGCCGAGGACGAACCCCAGCAACAGCTTGTCGTGCTGCTTCATCGTGCTCTCCAATGGGTCGGGCGCGGCGAGGACGACGGCCGGTGCGGGAGAGCGGATGGTCGTTCGCGTATGCCTAGCCCAAATGACGTGCACGCTGCACGGAAAACGAGCGTAGTGCCACGGATTGATTCGGAATCTGCATACCGGACATGCAGGCTAAGGCGATCGGGCTGGTACCGACGTCCCCCCTTCGCGTGCGCGGCCCGAAGTTCGGCAGGGGCACTCGCCCCCTCCGACGTCCCGGCCGATTCGGGCCGCCGGGACGCCGAGCACCGGGACGTCGGGCCGCGGCCTCACGCGGCGAGCGGCCGGAGCGCCTCGGCGAGCTCAGCCGAGAGGCGGCGGTCGTAGTCGTCGGCGAGGGCCCGCAGGGCGGCGGCGCCGTCGCCCGTGAAGGACGGCCCGTGCATGAGGGCGAGCGTGCGCGGCGCGAGCCCGGCGAGGCTGCGGATCGTGCGGCCCATGCCGGGGGCGAGCGCGGCGTAGCGGAACATGTCCTCGGCGACGATCGCAGGTCCGACGATGTCGCCGTCGGTGACGGCGCGGTCGTCGCCGAGCTGGGTGAACAGGTCGCCGCACAGCAGCGTGCCGGTCGTCTCCTCGAACAGCACGCCGGCGTCCCAGCCGTGCGGGGTGTGCGGCGTGTCGATGAAGCGCACGCGCTTGCCGCCGAGGTCGATCACCTCGCCGTCGGCGAGCACGCACGGCGGCCGATCGGAAAAATCGTTCAGCGACACCAGGCAGCCGGTCTGCCCGTGCGCCGCGGTCGCCTGCGGCGCCACCGCGAGCCACTCGTTCATTGCGCCGCACTCGTCGGCCTCGAAATGGCCGTACGCGATCCAGCGCAGCCGCTCCGGCGGCAGGATGCGGGCGAGCGCCGCGCGGTTGAGCCCGAACATCTTGCGCAGGCCCGTGTGGAACATCAGCGGCTCGTCGCCGAGGACGAGGAACTGGTTGAACGTGAAGCCGGCCGGCGGCGCGATATCCGGCACATAGGTCGACAGCCGGTAGATGCCGTCGGCGATCTCGGTGATGCGGGTCTCCATGGTCGTCTCCTTCGATTCGATCGTTCCCCGCCCCGTGGACTTTCGCCTCTTTTGGGTGCACAAGCTCGTGTATCGAACTTTGCTGCACCTGTCAATATTGACTGCACGACATCGTGCACTGGAATCGCGAATGGCCCGTCCCTACACGCTCAAGCGCCGCGCCGAGCAGCAGGCCCAGACGCGCCTGCGCATCGTCGAGGCGGCGGTCGACCTGCACGGCAGCGTCGGCCCGGCCCAGACCACGTTCAGCATGGTGGCGGAGCGCGCCGGCGTGCAGCGCCACACGCTCTATGCCCACTTTCCCGACGAGCGCAGCCTGCTCCTCGCCTGCTCCGGCCTGACCATGGAGCGCGATCCCCTGCCCGACGCGACGCCGTGGGCGACGATCGCCGACCGGCGGGAGCGGCTGCGCACCGGCCTCGCGGCGCTCTACGAGTGGTACGGGCGCAACGCGGCGCTGGCCGCCTGCGTGCTGCGCGACGCCGAGCATCACGCCCTCACCCGGGAGGTCACCGAATTGCGCCTGGGGCCCCCGATGGCGACCTGCCGGACCGTGCTCGGCGACGGCCTCACCCAGACCCAGCAGGCGATGCTGGCGCTGGCGCTGAGTTTCTTCACCTGGCGCACTCTTACGCGCGACTCCGGGCTCGCAACCGACGTCGCCGTCGACGCCATGGTCGCGGCGATCGAGGGGGCGGCACCGTAGCCCGCATGGAGCGCAGCGGAATGCGGGACCCGGCACGAGCCGCCGCTCCCGCATTCCGCCCTGCGGGCTGCATGCGGGCTACTATGATCGGCACGCGCCGCGTCGACGGGGGCCCCCATGGTCCGTTACCGAAGGAATTTCGTTCCCGGCGGAACCTACTTCTTCACCGTGACGCTGGCCGACCGGAGCTCGACGGCGCTGGTCGACCATGTCGATCTGCTCCGTTCCTCGTTCAGGCACGCACGCCGGGAACGGCCGTTCGGGGTCGAGGCGATCGTGATTCTGCCCGACCACCTGCATGTGATCATGACCTTGCCGGACGGGGACACGGACTTTCCAGGGCGCTGGCGCCGGATCAAGTCGCTGTTCTCGCACGGGCTCGCGACGCGACTCCCGCTGCGTCCCGACACGCGCGGTCGGTACGGGATCTGGCAGCGCCGATTCTGGGAGCACACCATCCGGGACGACGACGATCTCGTCCGGCACGTCGACTACGTGCACATCAACCCGGTGAAGCACGGCTATGTGGGCCGTGTCCGCGACTGGCCGTATTCGTCGTTCCACCGCTACGTCCGCGATGGGCTCCTCCCGCTCGACTGGGCCGGCGATGCGGAGCCGGGAGCCTATGGCGAGCGGTGAGGCGCAGCCGACGACGGGCATCACGCGAGGCGCCCTTCCCGCATTCCGCCCTGCGGGCTCCATGCGGGCTACGTGGACGCCCGCCCTCACACCGGGATCCGCACCGTCGCCCTCAATCCGCCGAGCGGGCTGTCGCCCAGCGTGATGTCGCCGCCGTGGGAGCGGACGATGTCGCGGGCGATCGCGAGACCCAATCCGGTGCCGCCCTCGTCCTGGTTGCGGGCATCGTCGAGGCGCAGGAACGGCTTGAAGACTTCCTCACGCTGATGCGCCGGGATGCCGGGGCCGTCGTCGTCGACCGTGACGGTGAGCCAGCGGTGGTCGCGATGGCCCGTGATGGCGATCTCGCCGGCGTAGCGCGCCGCGTTCGACACCAGATTGGCGAGGCAGCGGCGGAACGCGTAGGGCCGCACCGTCACCACCGGATGGCCGTGGAAGGCGACGCTGGTGCGGTGGCCGCCGCGCTCGGCGTCGGCCTTCAGCTCGTCGAGGAAGGCCGCCATGTCGGTCGGCTCCGCCTGCTCGCCGGAATCGCCGCGGGCGAAGGCCAGATAGGCCTCGACCATGCGGGCCATCTCGTCGACGTCCTTCTTGAGCGGATCGAAGTCCGGCCCGTCGCCGAGCAGCGCCAGCTCGAGCTTGAACCGCGTCAGCACGGTGCGCAGGTCGTGCGAGACACCGGCCAGCATCGTCGTGCGCTGCTCGATGGCACGCTCGACGCGGCGCTTCATCTCGATGAAGGCGAGCGCGGCGCGGCGCACCTCCTGGGCGCCGCGCGGCCCGAAATTCGGCACGTCGCGGCCCTTGCCGAAGCTCTCGACCGCCTCGGTGAGCTTGAGGATCGGGCGGATCTGGTTGCGCAGGAACAGGATCGCGATGGTGATCAGCACCAGCGAGGTGCCGACCATCCAGAGGAGGAAGATCTCGGAGTTCGACGCATAGGCGGCGTTGCGGCGCGCGAAGACGCGCAGCACGTTGCGGTCGAGCTGGATGCGGATCTCGACCAGCGACGAGCGCCCCACCGTGTCGATCCAGAACGGCCGGCCGATCTGCAGGCTGATCTCGCGCGACAGCGCCTGGTCGAGCAGCGAGAAGAACGGTTTCGGGCCGACCGGCGGCAGCGCCGTGCCAGGCAGCACGTCGACCACGAGGCCGAGCCGCTGCTGGGCGATGCGGCGCAGCGTCGTGTAGTCGGCGTCCTGCGGGTAGGACTGGTAGATGTCGATCAGCGCCGCGATGTCCTGCGTCACGGCGGCGGAGAGACGGCGCGTCACCGTGTTCCAGTGGCGCTCCATGAACACGAAGGCGACGACCGACTGGAGGATCACCATCGGGGCGATGATGATCAGCAGCGTGCGGGCGTAGAGGCGCGTCGGCAGGACGCCCTTGAACAGACGTCCGATGCGGTGCCACACCGCGGCGACCCGGCCGGCCGCGCTGCGCATCCGCGCGAGGCCGACGTCGATGGTGGTCATGGGACGAGCCTGCGCACGCGGCTCGTAGCGCAATTCGTCATTCCGGGCCGGCCCGCAACGCCGGACCCGGAATCCAGCCGAGCATTCCGAACATGGCGCTGGATTCCGGGTTCGCGCCTTCGGCGCGCCCCGGAATGACAGACGTAAGGCCCGCTCCTGATCACGTCACCACCAGGCGGTAGCCGAGGCCGCGGACGGTCTGGATCAGCAGCGGGTTGGCCGGGTCGGTCTCGATCTTGCGGCGCAGGCGGTTGACCTGCACGTCGACGGCGCGCTCGCCCGCCGCGGCGCCGCCGCCGGCGAGCGCGAGGCGCGTGACCGTGTCGCCCGGCACGGCGGCGAGCAGGCGCAGCATCTCGCGCTCGCGGTCGGTGAGGTGGACGATCTCGTCGCCCTTCTTCAGCTCGCCGCGGCCGAGATCGAACACGAAGGGGCCGAAGCGCACCTGCTCGGGCGGCGCCGCCGGCGCCGGCGTCTGGGTCCGCCGCAGGATCGAGGCGACGCGCAGCGACAGCTCGCGCGGCTCGAACGGCTTCACCACGTAGTCGTCGGCGCCGATCTCGAGCCCGGTGATGCGATCCTGCTTCTCGGCCCGCGCGGTGAGCATCAGGATCGGCACGCTCGACGTCGCCCGGATCGAGCGGGCGAGGTCGAAGCCGGTCTCGCCCGGCATCATCACGTCGAGGATCAGGAGATCGAAGAATAGCCCGCCGAGTTTTGCGCGCGCATCGGCGGCCGACTCGGCGGTCGTGACGCGATAGCCCTCGGCCGTGAGATAGCGCGACAGCAGCATGCGGATGCGGCGATCGTCGTCGACGACCAGCAGATGCGGCGCGTCGTCCGGAAGCGCCGACGGCTGGTCGCTCGGCTGCGGCTCGGTCATCCCGCTCTCCCGCTCAGCGCCGGTCCGGCACGCCCGTCGCCCGGTCGACGAAGTGCAGCGCCTCCTCGCGCCCGGAGGCGTCGATCATGCCGACCAGGAAGCGGCGCGCCAGCGCATGGCCATCGGGGCCGAGGTCGGCCAGCGCACGCCTGATCCGGCGGGTCTGCTGGGTGGCGAGCTTCAAGGCCAGCGCCTCGCCCTTGGCCGTGGCGAACAGGCGGCGCTGTCGGCGGTCGGTCTCGCCTTCCCGCTGCTCGACGAAGCCGTCGTCGACGAGCTGCTTGAGCACCCGGGCGAGCGACTGCTTGGTGATGCGCAGGATGTCGAGCAGCTCGGCGACCTTCAGGCCGGGGTTGCGGGTGACGAAATGGAGCACCCGGTGGTGCGCCCGGCCGAACCCGAAGGTCGCCAGCACGCTGTCGGGGTCGGCGACGAAGTCCCTGTACGCAAAGTACAAAAGCTCGATCACGTCCCAGATGGGCAGGTCCGGCGCAGCCGCCGTGCCGGCATCCATGCCAAGCGGGCGGGGCGGCGTTGCTCGGACATTTATGTCAGCCATGTTGACATATTTCGGTTTGATTGTTACTTCCATGCGCGGGTTGGCGAAACGATCGTGCTCGCGCGACCCGGTTGCCACGGTTGCCAGGCCGGTCCCGGCGCGGTCTGATGAACGCGCGAACCATATCGGGACTCCCGGCACGACGCAAAGCAACGGCACGACCACGGCGCATCCCCGCGCCGACACAGACGACGGCGCGCGCGGCGCGCCGACCGACCGATGCAGGGCGCGCCCGGCGCGCCGAATTCAGGAGAGCTGCCATGGGCATTTCATTCGACAAGTTCGACGGGGTCATCTGGTACGACGGCAAGCTGGTGCCGTGGACCGAGGCGACCCTCCACGTGCTCTCCCATGGCCTTCACTACGCGAGCGCCGTGTTCGAGGGCGAACGCTGCTACGGCGGCGAGATCTTCAAGTGCACGCCGCACTCGGAGCGCCTGCGACGCTCCGCCGGCATCCTCGACTTCGAGATCCCGTGGTCGGTCGCCGAGATCGACGCGGCCAAGCGCCTGGTCATCGAGAAGAACGGCTTCCGCGACGCCTATGTGCGGCCGATCGCCTGGCGCGGCTCGGAGATGATGGGCGTGTCGGCGCAGACCAACACGATCCACCTCGCGATCGCCGCCTGGCAGTGGCCGAGCTACTTCAATCCGGAGGAGCGGCTGAAGGGCATCCGGCTCGATCTCGCCGAGTATCGTCGGCCCGATCCGAAGACGGCGCCGTCGACCGCCAAGGCGGCCGGCCTCTACATGATCTGCACGATCAGCAAGCATCGGGCGGAGCGGCGCGGCTATGCCGACGCCATGATGCTCGACTGGCAGGGCCGCGTCGCCGAGTGCACGGGCGCCAACATCTTCTTCACCAAGGACGGCGTCATCCACACGCCGACCGCCGACTGCTTCCTCGACGGCCTCACCCGCCAGACCGTGATCGAGCTGGCGAAGCGCCGCGGGATCGAGGTGGTCGAGCGCCGCATCATGCCGGAGGAGCTGACCGGCTTCACCGAGTGCTTCATCACCGGCTCGGCCGCCGAGGTGACGGCGGTCGCCGAGATCGCCGACTGGACGTTCACGCCCGGTCAGATCACCAAGCAGCTCATGGACGACTACACGGCCGAGACCCAGCCCAAGGGCGCCGCCGCGGCGGCGTGAGGCGGGGCGACGCGCTCTCTCCTTTCACCTCTCCCCGCGCGCGGGGAGAGGTCGATATTCGCGCGTCAGCGCGGATGTCGGGTGGGGGGGCGTCGCCGCGAGTCTGAGCATTACGGACCCCCCCCTCACCCGACTCGGACCTCCGGTCCGAGCCACCCTCCCCCGCGCAGCGGGGAGAGGGATCTACGGCGCCGCTTCCCTCAAATCTCCAGCTGCGTCCCCAGCTCCACGACCCGCTCGGTCGGAATCTTGAAGAACACCGTCGCGCGCGTCGCGTTCAGCGCCATGAAGGCGAACAGGCGCTCGCGCCACACCGCCATGCCGGGCTGCAGGCTCGGCACGATGGTGTCGCGGCTGAGGAAATACGACGTCTTCATCGGGTCGAGGACGACGCCCTTGTCGGCGAGGCCGGCGAGCGCCGCCGGCACGTCGGGCGTCTCCATGAAGCCGAAGCGGATCAGGATCCGCCAGAAGCCGTCGCCGAGCGTCGTCACGGTGCCGCGCTCCGCCTCCGCCACATAGGGCGAATCCGCCGTCTTCACGGTCACCAGCATCACCCGCTCGTGGACGGTCTGGTTGTGCTTGACGTTGTGCAGGAGCGCCGCCGGCACGCCGTCGGACGTCGAGGTCATGAACACGGCCGTGCCCTTGGCGCGCGAGATGTCGGGCCCGAGCGAGCGCATCACGGCGTCGAGCGGCACCGACTGGCGGGTGAGCTGGTTGCGCACCAGCTCGCGGCCGCGCCGCCAGGTGGTCAGCACCGTGAACGACAGGAAGGCGATGAACAGCGAGAACCAGCCGCCCTGCGTCACCTTGATGAAGTTCGCCGAGAAGAAGGCGACGTCGACCAGCAGCAGGCCGCCGATCAGCAGCACCACCAGCAGGCGCGGCCACTTCCACAGATACAGCATCACGAAGGCGACCAGGATGGTGTCGATCATCATGGTGCCGGTGACGGCGATGCCGTAGGCGGCGGCGAGATTGCTCGACGACTGGAAGCCGACGACGAGCGCGATGACGGCGACCACCAGCGTCCAGTTGGTGAAGGGCACGTAGATCTGCCCCTCCTCGGCCCCCGAGGTGTGGACGATGGTCATGCGCGGCAGGAGACCGAGCTGCACGGCCTGCCGGGCGACCGAGAAGGCGCCGGAGATCACGGCCTGCGAGGCGATCACGGTGGCGAGCGTCGCGAGGATGATCAGCGGCGGCACGGCCCAGTCCGGCACCAGCTTATAGAACGGGTTCGTCACCGCGGCCGGATTGTCGAGCAGCAGCGCGCCCTGCCCCAGATAGTTCAGCATCAGGGCCGGCATGACGAACGTGAACCAGGTGAGCCGGATCGGAAACCGGCCGAAATGGCCCATGTCGGTGTACAGCGCCTCGCCGCCCGTGACGGCGAGCACCACGGTGCCGAGGGCGAAGAAGCCGGCGAGCGGGTGGCCGATGACGAAGGCGGCCGCATAGCCGGGCGACAGTGCGGCGAGCACGCCCGGATGCGCCAGGATATTGATCACGCCGAGCACGGCCAGCACGGCGAACCAGACCAGCATGATCGGGCCGAACAGCATCCCGACCGCGCCGGTGCCCTTCTTCTGCAGCACGAACAGCCCGGCCAGCACCACGGCCGTGACCGGCACCACGACGGATTCGAGCTCGGGCGCGATCACCTCCAGGCCCTCGACGGCGCTGAGCACCGAGATGGCCGGCGTGATCATACTGTCGCCGTAGAACAGCGCCGCCGCGAAGATACCGAGCAGCATCAAGGGGCGCGAGACCCGCATGCCGCGGGTCAGATCCGTCACCAGGGCCAGCAGCGCCAGGCTGCCGCCCTCGCCGTGGTTGTCGGCCCGCATGATGATCAGGACGTACTTGACCGTGACGAGCAGCATCACGGTCCAGAACACCAGCGACAGCACGCCGAACACGTTCTCGGGCGTGACGGGAATCGGATGGTGCCCGGCGAAGGTCTCGCGCAGGGCGTAGAGCGGGCTGGTGCCGATGTCGCCGTACACGACGCCCAGCGCCCCGAGGAGCAGCCCGGCCAGCTTCCGCCTGTCGTCGCTCATGACGGCCCCCCGTTGCGGCCATCTGAGCCTTATTGCACCGCAACACCTTGACGTGCGTCAACCACCGGCTTCGCGCTGCGGCGGGGCGGGCAGGGGCCGCGTTCCTCTTTCCCCGCGCGCGGACGCCGCGGATGGCGCGGCGCCTCACCTCTCCCCGCCGCGCGGGGAGAGGTCGACATTCGCGCGTCCAGCGCGGATGTCGGGTGAGGGGGCGTCGCCGCGAGTGTGAGCTTTACGGAAGCGCCCCCTCACCCGACTCGCCTCTTCGAGGCGAGCCACCCTCTCCCCGCACAGCGGGGAGAGGGAACAAGGCGCGGGTCGCGACGCTGCGCCCTACGTCCCCCCCGCCCCGCCTTCCCAGCGGGCCGCGGCGGTGTCGTCGACGTCCTTGGCGGCGACCCAGCCGGTCTCGCCCGGGCGCTCCTCCTTCTTCCAGAAGGGGGCGCGGGTCTTGAGGAAGTCCATCAGGAACTCGGCCGCCGCAAAGGCGTCGGACCGGTGCGACGATGCGGTGACGACCAGCACGATGTCGTCGCCCGGCACCAGGCGGCCGAACCGGTGGATCACGGTGACGCCCAGCAGCGGCCAGCGCGCCTCGGCCTCCGCGACGTGGCGCGCGATCTCGGCCTCGGCCATTCCGGGGTAGTGCTCGAGCGTCAGCGCCGCGACCGGCCGGCCGTCGTCGGCGCCGCGGCAGATTCCCGTGAAGGTAACGACCGCGCCGATGTCGGTGCGCCCGGCCGTCAGCGACTTCGCCTCGGCGGCGGCGTCGAAGGGCTCGCGCTGGATGCGGACGGTCATGAGTGACACCTCGGTGCGAACGGTGTGCTCGGGCCGCCCCCCGACCTCCGCTCATTCCCGCGAAAGCGGAAATCCAGAGCGGCGAGTACGGCGCTGGTGCCCTGGGTCCCCGCCTTCGCGGGGACGAGCGGAGCGCGGCGTGTGCCCTCACCCGCCGGTCATCGGGGGGAAGAAGGCGATCTCGCGGGCGCCGGCGATCGGGGTCTCGGGCCGGGCATGGGCCTGGTCGAGGGCGGCGCGGATGACGCGGCGGTTCTCGAAGGCATGGGCGTACTCCTCGCCGCGGCCGGCGAGCCAGTCCATCAGCGCGCCGACGGTCGCGACCTCGGCCGGCGGATCGATCTCCTCCTCGGCCCGTCCGACCCGCTCGCGCACCCAGGCGAAGTACAGGACCTTCATGGTCACTCGTCGATCAGATGATGCAGGCCGGCGCGGAAATAGTCGTAGCCGGTGTAGAGGGTCAGCAGCGCCGACACCCACAAGAGCGTCAGCCCCGTGAAGGTGACGACCGGAAATCCGAGATAGGCCGTGGAGGCAGCCCAGTCGTCGCCGGCGTCGCCGGCGAGCAGGAACCCGATCGCGACGAGCTGCAGCACGGTCTTCCACTTGGCGAGCCGGGTCACCGGCACCGGGACCTGCAGCTCGGCCAGGTACTCGCGCAGGCCCGAGACCAGGATCTCGCGGCACAGGATGATGATGGCGGCCCACAGCGACCAGCCGTAGATGGTGTGGTCGGCCGCCAGCATCAGCAGGCAGGACGACACCAGGAGCTTGTCGGCGATCGGGTCGAGCATGCGGCCGAAGCTCGACTGCTGGCCCCAGCTCCGCGCCAGCCAGCCGTCGAAGAAGTCCGTGACAGCGGCCGTGACATAGAGGGCGAGGGCGACCCAGCGCAGCCAGACACCGCCCTCCAGGATGATCTGGCCGTACATGCAGGCGACGACCAGCGGCACCGCGGCGATCCGCCCGTAGGTGAGCAGATTCGGCAGCGAATAGGGCCGGGCCGGCAGGGGGCGCGAGGTCGCGATGTCCATGGGGCGAAAGATAACCTGTGCCGTCGTCCTCTAACAGCCTCCGCGGCGCAGGTCAGCCTCGGCCGGCCGAATCGTGGAAAAAATCGTAGATCCGCCGCGCCGTCTCGTCGCTGATTCCCGGCACATGCGCGAGGTCGGCCGGCGCGGCGCGCTCGATCGCCTTGAGGGTGCCGAAATGGCGCAGGAGCGCCCGCTTGCGGGCCGGCCCGACGCCCGGGATCTCCTGCAGCCCGGCCTCGCGGATGTCGCGCTTGCGCCGCGCCCGGTGCGAGCCGATGGCGAACCGGTGCGCCTCGTCGCGCAGCCGCTGAACGAAATAGAGCACCGGGTCGCGAGGCGCGAGGCGGAACGGCTCCCGCCCGGCCATGTGGAAGTGCTCGCGCCCGGCGTCGCGGTCCGGCCCCTTGGCGATCGAGACGAGCGGCACGGTGGTAAGGCCCAGCGCCGCCAAGGTCGCGGCGGCAGCGGCGAGCTGCCCCGGCCCGCCGTCGATGATCACGAGATCCGGCCACGGCGATTCGGCCGGCTCGCCGTCGGGATCGGCGGGCGCCGGCTCGTTTACCTCTCCCCGCGCGCGGGGAGAGGTCGGATTCGGCGCGTCCAGCGCCGAATCCGGGTGAGGGGGCGCCTCCGTATCCACGAGAGGCCCCCTCACCCGTCTCGCCTCTTCGAGGCGAGCGCCCCTCTCCCCGCGCGCGGGGAGAGGGGCAGCCGGCGCCGCGGTCACCTCAGGGGCATCTCCGTCGCCGACCTCCAAGTCCGCGACCGCCTCCGCCCTCCCCTCCCCCAGGAGCCGCTTGAAGCGGCGCTCCAGCACCTCGCGCATCATGCCGTAGTCGTCGCCGGGGGCGAGGTCGGCGGAGCGGATGTTGAACTTGCGGTACTGGCTCTTGCGGAACCCCTCCGGCCCCGCCACCACCATGACGCCGACCGGGTTGGAGCCCTGGATGTGGCTGTTGTCGTAGACCTCGACCCGCCGCGGCATCTTCGGCAGCCCGAACGTCTCGGCCAGCGCCTCCAGCAGGCGCTGCTGCGACGCCGTCTCGGCGAGCTTGCGCCCCAGCGCCTCGCGGGCGTTGGACGCCGCGTGGTCGACCAGGTCCTTCTTCTCGCCGCGGCGCGGCACGCTCACCTCGACCTTGCGGCCCGCCTTGAGCGACAGGGCCTCGGCGAGCAGCCGGCACTCCTCGACGTCGTGGGAGAGCAGCACCAGCCGCGGGACCGGCTTGTCGTCGTAGAACTGCGCCAGGAAGGCGGCGAGCACGGCCTCCGGCGAGAGGGTGCGGTCGGCCTTGGGGAAATAGGCGCGGTTGCCCCAGTTCTGGCCGGCCCGGAAGAAGAACACCTCGACGCAGGAGAAGCCGCCCTCCTGGTGGATGGCGAAGACGTCCGCCTCCTCGACGCCGCGCGGATTGATGCCCTGGTGCGACTGCACGGCCGCCATCGCGGCGAGGCGGTCGCGGAGCACGGCGGCGCGCTCGAAGTCGAGGTCGGCCGCCGCCGCCTCCATCTCGGTCGCCAGCTCCTCCTTCACGGCCCGGCTCTTGCCGGACAGGAACGCCTTCGCCTCGCCGACCAGCACGGCGTAGTCGGCGGGCGCGATCTCGCCCGTGCAGGGCGCCGCGCAGCGCTTGATCTGGTGCAGCAGGCACGGCCGGGTGCGGCTCTCGTAGACGGCGTCCGTGCAGGAGCGCAGCAGGAACGCCCGCTGCAGCGCCGTGATGGTGCGGTTGACGGCGGTCACGGCGGCGAACGGGCCGAAATACTCGCCCTTGCGGTTGCGGGCGCCGCGATGCTTGCAGATCTGCGCCGGCAGCCCGTCCTCCGCGATGAGAATGTAGGGGAACGACTTGTCGTCGCGCAGTAGCACGTTGAAGCGCGGCCGCAGGCGCTTGATCAGGTTCGCCTCGAGCAGCAACGCCTCGGTCTCGGTGGCGGTCGAGACGAACTCCATCGCCACCGTGGCGGCGATCATCCGGGCGATGCGGGCGGACAGGCCGGTCGGCCGCGTATAGGAGACGACGCGGCGGCGGATGTCCTTGGCCTTGCCGACGTAGAGGACCTCGCCGCCCGCCCCGATCATCCGGTAGACGCCGGGTGCCGCCGGCGCGAGCTTGGCGTGCCGCGCGATCACCTCGCGGCCGGCCGCCAGCGTGCCGGCGTCGGCCTCGGACAGCGCCGCCTCGCTCTCCGGATCCGGCAGCTCGGGCAGCGTCGCGTCGGCCTCGTCGTCGGTCTCCGGGCCCGGGTCGAGATCGGGGTCGAGGTTTTGGAGGGACTTCTGCATGGGGGTCATATAGAGCGCCCCGCCCCGCTTGTCCGGAGGCTCGCGGGAGCGGTGGGGAAATGCGGGCGGCTGAACGCGGGCGGCGGCCCCAACTCCGCTCATGCCCGCGCAGGCGGGCGTCCGGGGGTTGCGCGCCGTGTCGCCCCTGCGTCCCCGCCTTCGCGGGGACGAGCGGGTCGAAAGGCCCGCGCCTACTCCTCCACCCCCACGGCGTCCGGGGTCTGCCAGGCGAGGCGCTGGCCGCCGTCGACCGCGATGGTCTCGCCCGTCACGCTGCGGGCACGGGCGAGGTACAGCACCGCGTCGGCGATCTCCTCCGGCGACGGCCCGCGGCCGAGCGGCACGGCGGCGGCCTGGCGGGCGAAGCTGTCGGCATCCTGGCGCGGGCTCGGCAGGGTCGGGCCGGGCGCCACCGCGTTGACCCGAACGGCCGGGGCGAGCGCCTGGGCGAGCGTCGTCGTCGCGGTGTGGAGCGCGCTCTTGCTCAGGCCGTAGGAGAGGAAGCGCGGGGTCGGCTTGTAGACCCTCTGGTCGACGATGTTGACGACCGAGGGGTCGGGCCCCCCCGGCGTCTCGCCCCCCGGCGCCTGCCCGGCGAAGGCCTCGGCGAGAAACACCGGCGCCCGCAAATTGACGGCCATGTGGAGGTCGAACAACGCCCGGTCGAGCCCGCCGATCTCGTCGCGCTCGAAAGTCGAGGCGTTGTTGACGAGCAGCGTCAGCGGCCCGACCGCCGCCACGGCGGCCGGGACGAGGCGCAGCACCGCGGCGTGGTCGGCGAGGTCGGCTACGACCGGGCGGGCAACGCCGCCCGCGGCGGCGATCTCGGCGCACAGGGCGTCCGCCTCACCGGCCGAGCCGCGGGCATGGATCGCGACCGCGTAGCCATTGCGCACGAGCGCCCGGACGATCGCCCGGCCGATGCGCTGCGCCCCCCCGGTGACGAGGGCGGCCTTGCCGGGGGCGGACGGGGGCTGAGGCATCGTCGAGGACACGGGTTCCGGGCGGTATCGGGCGGGGTGAGGAGCCCGGCACTGTGCTGGCTCCCCGCCCACTTTGCAACGGGCCGCCCGGCGGCGCGGGAGCGCCCACCCGGAAGGCCCCGCGCGGCCCGCCCCGCGGGCTCGTCCCGGATCTACGCCGCTTGCGTTAACCAACTGATAGCACGTGTAAACGCCAGGTTAAGCTTAACGGGTGGTGGCTGCCCTCAGGTAAGGAAAGCTTTACTCGAAGGCCGCGATAAATCGAAACACGAAATTATCCATTTTTCGCCTTCGGCCGGTCCTCGCAGACCCAAGATGGCGGGCGACAAGACCCTTCGGGGAGTCGTCCGACCAGGCCGGAACGCCGGGGCGGACGACGTGGAGGCAACGATGAAGAAGACGATCCTCTCGGCCGGACTGATCGCCGCCCTGCTGGCGACGCCGACCGGCGCGGCCGACCTCCGCTACGGCGCCCCCTACCAGCAGCCGCCCCCCTACGCAGCGCCGCAGACCTGGACCGGCGCCTATGTCGGCGTGAACGTCGGCTACCAGTTCGGCTCGGCCGCCTTCAACATGAACCCGAGCGGCTTCGCCGGCGGCGTGCAGGCCGGCTACAACTACCAGATCAACCAGTTCGTCATCGGCGCGGAGACCGACTTCCAGTTCTCGGGCGCCGAGGACACGTTCGCGGCCTACAAGTTCTCCAACCCGTGGTTCGGCACGCTGCGCGGCCGCATCGGCTGGGCGATGAACAACGTCCTGATCTACGGCACCGGCGGCTTCGCCTATGGCGGCGGCGAGGTCGAGTGGCTCGGCTGGTCGCAGACCAAGACGCACACGGGCTGGGCGGCCGGCGCCGGCATCGAGGTGGCGTTCACGCCCAACTGGAGCGCCCGCGCCGAGTATCTCTATGTCGACCTGACCAAGGAGACCTACACCATGGTCGGGCTCACCACCGACATGGAGTCGAGCATCGTCCGGTTCGGGCTGAACTACCGGTTCTGACGCGACGATTCGGATCGGCGCGCGCACGCCCCCCGCTCGCCCGATGACGGAGACGCTCCGGCGCGCCGCGCCGGAGCGTTTCGTGCGTGTGCGGCCTTCGCCCGCACAGGAGCGCGCGGGCGCGACCCGCACATTCGTCGCCTTCGCGAAAAGACCGTGGTCGCAGAGCGATGGCACCGCCGGGGCCGGCTCATCGGACTGGCTCGAAGCGGTTTCCGTCGACGTCGACCCTCACTCCGCTCCGTCCCGCGGCAGCGGACCTCCAGGCGCCATGACCTGCGGCCCGGGATGCCCGCCGTCGTGCTGCGGGATGCACACATCGCGGGCGACGCATGAGAGCGTCAGGCGCGGGCTCGACCCGCGCATCCATCGCCTTCATCGAGCCGCATACAGTCGCAGCGAGACGGGTTGCCGGATCGCGCCCGGCGACGACGGCGGAGGGATCCGTCGCCGTGATCGCCATCATCGAAGCGTCGTGGCGTCTCGAGACCTGTGCATCCCGGAGCGCTGTCGCAGGGCCGAGCGGATATCGTGTCCGATTCATCACGGCAGAAAGCTGCTCCGAAGGCGGCGCACGAGGCGCGGCGCACGAGAAGCGGCGCACGAGAAGCGGCGCAAGTGAAGCGGCGCAAGTAAAGTGGCGCAAGAGCCGTCGGGCGATGCCGTGCCGTGGACCTGATCAGATCGCGGTCTGATCACGTCGTCATCGCCCATCCCGTCGCCATCCCTGAGAACCCTGCCGGCCGAACGGCGGACCGGCGGGCTTCGGATCATCCGGACGGCGCATCGGAGGACACGCCGCACCTGCCACCCCTCGTCGTGTCCGGCTAAATCGTCCGGGCGTGTCGCCGCCGGGACATCTCGTCGCGCGGCCGATCCGGCCTCTCGGGCGGGGGCGATCCGCACCCCGCGCACTGTCGCGACGACCCGTCTCTACGGGCCTTTCCGCCCTGCCGTGCCGCGTGCCGAGCGTGCCGTGTGCTGGGCGTTCCGCGCGCTGAGCGTGCCGCGACCGGAGCTGTCCGGCGCGGCCGGCAGGCACCTCGAGGTGCTACGAGATGACGAGATTGACCGCCTTCGGACCCTTTCCCTTCTTGTCGGGCTCGACGTCGAAGCTGATCCGCTGACCTTCGTTGAGCGACTTCAAGCCCGCCCGCTCGACCGCGGTGATGTGCACGAACACGTCGCGACCGCCGTCGTCGGGCTTGATGAAGCCGTAGCCGCGCTCGCTGTTGAAGAACTTCACGGTACCTGCCATTGCCATCGAGGACACTCCCATCCCCATGCTGCTTCGTCGTCGGCCCTCGTGGCGCGACGGCGTGGCCGGACATTCGTGTTCAGGAAGACGTTGGCATGTCGCGCGTCGGCATCAGCGTTTCGCGGGTCGGCATCGTCGCCTGTCGGCATCCTCGCCTGTCGGCCTCGTCGCCTAGCGCGTCGGCATCACCTTCGGCATCCGCCTAGCCCGCCCTCGTCTCCGGACCGGAGACTGAACGTCAGAGCCCCATCAAACTTTAACATAGAGGCGACGACGCAAAAAGAGGAAGCGGGTCTGATCTGTGAGATCCGTGTCACGTCGCGCCGACGGCGTCGAGACGCGATCCGGCGCCGCGGCCGCGTGACAGCACCGGCACCAGCCAATCGAGCAGAACAGCGAGCTCGTCGGCGAGCCGCCAGGGCGGATTGATCACGAGGAGGCCGGTCGAGCGCAGCCCGTCGCCGTGTCCGCCGACGTCCAACGACACCCGCAAGAGCTTCGGAATGCCCGCCGCAGCGAGGGTTTCGACGAGCGTGTCGGGTCCGCGACGCTCCTTCACCGGATACCAGATCAGATAGACGCCGGTCGGCCATTTGCGCACCGCGTTCACGATGCCGTGTGCGAGACGTTGAAACTCGTCCGGCTGCTCGAACGGCGGATCGATCAGCACGAGGCCGCGGCGCTCCTTCGGCGGAATATAAGCCTTCAGTGCTAGCCAGCCGTCGATCGCCACCGTTTTCGCACGCGCGTCCCGCCCGAGTGCATGTGCGAGAGCGGCCGCCGCGGTCGGCTCGAGCTCGCAGGCGACGAGGCGATCCTGCGGTCTCATCAGTTTCGCGGTGAGCAACGGTGATCCGGGATAACGACGCATCTCCGAGCCGGACAGCATCGTCACGACGTCGAGATAGGGCGCGAGCAGATCGGCGACCGCGGCCGGCTTGGCGGCCGCCTGCACCCGCGCGATGCCGTCGCGCCACTCGCCGGTGCGGTTCGCCTCCGGCCCATCGAGATCGTAGAGCCCGGCGCCCGCATGGGTGTCGATCACCCGGAAGGCCGCGGGTTTCTCCGACAGATGGTGAAGAATGCGGGCGAGCGTCGCGTGCTTGAGCACGTCGGCGAAGTTGCCGGCATGAAAGGCGTGGCGATAGTTCATCGGGGCGTCGACCGGGCGGAGAGGACCGACGGGCGGCGGCCGCCGCGATCGTCGCCGGCGCCGCGCGGCGGCGCCG
>NZ_JBEOMB010000073.1:0-3585 GCF_046000175.1 Rhodoplanes sp. SY1 | reverse complement strand
AAACGCGATTCCCCTGGGTCATAGGGGGGCTAAAGATCGAGATCCTCTAACGTGAGATCGGATTTAGATCGGCTGCGTCGGACGATCTTGCTCTCATCGCGCAGGTTCGAAATAGGGGCTCGATTTCCTTTCGCGTCATTATAGAACCAATTTTTCCAGGCATTTTCGGTCTTGGTACCGATCGCCCGGCTCAACTCATTGAGACTCGGATAATTTTCTCCATTCTTGAGGAGTTTCCAGGAGCCTCTCGTCGCTCTCGCGCGGTACTCGTGACCCGAGTAGCTTCTGAATATTTCAAACCCCTCAGGGAAGTCTACGTTATACCTCGGCTCGCGGAAGCCGGCGGCTGCTTTTGTCGGTGCTTCATCTTGGCTGGAAAGGCCGAACACCCGCACTAAAATATCGTTTTCAGATTGCTCTCCTTCGCGGCGAGCCTTCCAGATCGCAGCGAACACATCAGTCGAAACTTGAATCGTCCTCATGGCCGAACCTCCACGGTTTCGACCATGAGTCGATCTATCTAACGTTAGATAGTCAAGATAGATTCGGGGCGCCCGTCCTCACGCCTTGTTCAGAAAACTGTCGACCACCTTCTTCTCGCCGGCCTTGTCGAACTGGATGGTCAGCTTGTTGCCGTCGACGGCGCGGACGCGGCCGTAGCCGAACTTTTGGTGGAAGACGCGGTCGCCGGTCGCGAAGGCCGAGGGGGCGCCGGTCGAGCGGGCGACCAGCTCGCCCTCGATGGTCATCGGGCCGCGGCCATACCTCTCCCCGTTGGGGAGAGGTCGGCGCGCGGGACGCGCGCCGGGTGAGGGGGATTGGTCGATCGTGGCGGCACGGCCCCCCTCACCCGACCGAGTGCGGACCGGGTCCGCACTCGGTCGACCTCTCACCGCTGGGGAGAGGTGAGAAGGAGAAACATCCCGCATCCGGCCTTCGGGCTCGTGCTCTTGCGAATACTCGTGCGGGTCTTCGTCGAAACCGCCGCGGGTCTTCTGGGCGCGGCGCCAGCCCGGTGTCGTGTAGCTCGAGCCGAACGCGGCCGTGGTGTCGAAGCGCGACCCGTAGGCGCTGCCGTAGCCGGCGAAGCCGCCCTTGGCCTCCAGCACCTCGACATGCTGCTCGGGCAGCTCGTCCAAAAAGCGCGACGGGAGGCTCGATGTCCACGAGCCGTGGATGCGCCGGTTGGAGACGAACGAAATCCTCGCGTTCTTGCGTGCCCGGGTGAGGCCGACATGCGCCAGGCGGCGCTCCTCCTCCAGGCCCGCGCGGCCGTTCTCGTCGAGCGAGCGTTGATGCGGCAGCAGGCCTTCCTCCCAGCCGGGCAGGAAGACGGTGTCGAACTCCAGCCCCTTCGCCGCGTGCAGCGTCATGATCGACACGGCATCCAGGTCTTCGCCGCGATCCGTGTCCATCACCAGCGCGACGTGCTCCAGGAACCCTTGCAGGTTCTCGAAGTCCTCCATGGAGCGCACCAGCTCCTTGAGGTTCTCGAGCCGTCCGGCCGCGTCGGCGGAGCGGTCCTTCTGCCACATCTCGGTGTAGCCGGACTCGTCGAGCACGATCTCGGCGAGCTCGGTGTGGGGGAGCGTGTCGCGTTGCGCTCGCCAGCGGTCGAAGGCGGCGACGAGGTCGCGCAGCGCCGCGCGCGGCTTCGGCTTCACGGCCTCGCTGGTGCTCATGGCGCGCGCCGCCTCCAGGAGCGGCATGCCGCGGGCGCGGGCGAGATCGTGCAGGTTTTGGAGTGCCGCGTCGCCGAGCCCGCGTTTCGGCACGTTGACGATGCGCTCGAAGGCGAGGTCGTCGGCCGGCTGGTTGACGAGCCGCAGATACGCCATGGCGTCGCGGATCTCGGCGCGCTCGTAGAAGCGCGGGCCGCCGATGACGCGGTAGGGCAGGCCGAGCGTGACGAAGCGGTCCTCGATCTCGCGCATCTGGAACGAGGCGCGCACCAGGATGGCGATCTCGTCGAGCCGGTGGGCGCGGCGCTGGAGCTGCTCGATCTCCTCGCCGATGGCGCGGGCTTCTTCTTCCGAGTCCCACGCCGAGGAGACGACGACCTTCTCGCCGGCCTCGCCCTCCGAGCGCAGCGTCTTGCCCAGCCGCCCCTCGTTGTGGGCGATCAGATGCGAGGCGGCGCCGAGGATGTGGGCCGTGGAGCGATAGTTGCGCTCCAGCCGGATCACCTTGGCGCCGGGAAAGTCGTGGTCGAAGCGCAGGATGTTGTCCACCTCGGCGCCCCGCCAGCCATAGATCGACTGGTCGTCGTCGCCGACGCAGCAGATGTTCTTTTGCGGGGCTCTTTCTTCACCTCTCCCCTGCGGGGAGAGGTCGGCATGCGGGCGAAGCCCGGATGCCGGGTGAGGGGGGGAGAGCGCGCGCTGCGGAGGGGGCGGCCCCCCCTCACCCGCCGCGCTTCGCGCGTCGATCTCTCCCCGCCGGGGAGAGGTTAAGGAGGCACCCGCAGTCCCCGCGGTCGGGCGCTGGGCCAGCAGGCGCAGCCAGAGATACTGGGCGACGTTCGTGTCCTGGTACTCGTCGACCAGGATGTACTTGAAGCGGGTCTGGTACTGCGCCAGCACGGCGGCGTGCTCGCGGAACAGCCTGATGGTCTCCAGGAGCAGGTCGCCGAAGTCGGCGGCGTTGAGCGTCTTCAGCCGCGCCTGATAAGCGGCGTAGAGGTCGCGGCCGCGGCCGTTGCCGAACACGGCGCCTTCGCCGGCCGGCACCTGGTCGGGCGTCAGCCCGCGGTTCTTCCAGCCGTCGATCTGGGTGGCGAGCAGGCGCCCCGGCCAGCGCTTCTCGTCGATGTTCTCGGCCGCGATGAGCTGCTTCAGGAGCCGGATCTGGTCGTCGACATCGAGGATGGTGAAGTCGGGCTTCAACCCGACCAGCTCGGCGTGCCGCCGGAGAATTTTTGCGCCGATCGAGTGGAAGGTGCCGAGCCACGGCATGCCCTCCACGGCCTCGCCCACCATGCCGCCGATGCGGTGCTTCATCTCGCGCGCCGCCTTGTTGGTGAAGGTGACGGCGAGGATCTCGCTCGCCCGGGCGCGGCCGAGGCTGAGGATGTGGGCGATGCGGGTGGTCAGCACGCGGGTCTTTCCGGTGCCGGCGCCGGCCAGCACCAGCACGGCGCCGTCGAGCGTCTCGACCGCCTCGCGCTGCTCCGGGTTGAGGCCCTCCAGATAGGGGGCGCGGTGGGAGCCGCGGGCACGCGCCGCGATGCCGCCGCTCGCCATCGGGGGAGGCGGGGCGGGCACGAAGGGTCGCTCGAAGGGGTCGGACATTCCGTTCCAGGCTGCCGGTTCGGGCGGCCGGCACGGGGCGCCGGTCGCTCATCGCCGGTCTTTTCGGGGCCGGCCGGGGTCAGGGACCCGCAGCGGTGCGGGCCCGTATTCACGAATCGTTCGTCCTAAAGATGGCACCCGCCCGCCCGCAAGGGGAGGGGCGCGACAGGGTGTGGATGGCGGGGGCGTTTCCGCTGGGGTGATCGGGCAGGGCGCCTGCGCTCCCTCTCCCCGCCGTGCGGGGAGAGGGTCGGGGTGAGGGGGCGCCTCCTCGATGCTCAGACTCGCGGTGACG
>NZ_JBEOMB010000072.1:0-70936 GCF_046000175.1 Rhodoplanes sp. SY1 | reverse complement strand
ATCGAGCGCCGCGGCGTCGCCGGCGCGCGCCGCCTGGACCAGCCCGAGAAGCGCCGCCTCGTCGCCCGACACCTGCGCGCAGGAGACCGGGAAGAAGGCGAAGCCGCCGCGCCGCTCGGTGCGCAGCGCCCGCACCAGCGCGCCCGCGCGGCCGACGAAGGATGGCCCGTCGACCGGCCCGAAGGCGTGCTCGGCGCAGGCATAGGCGGCATCCCAGCAATCGGCGCTCGCCGTCATGTAGCCGGCGCACACATAGCGCACGAGCGCCAGCGCGAGCTGCTCGCCGGCGTCGCCGCACACCGCCCGGCAGTCGCGGCAGGCGCCGCAGACACGGGCGAAATCGAAGCGGATCGGCTCGCCGGGCGCGCCGTCGGACCCCGCCACCATCTCCAGCGCGGCCTCGAGCCCGGTCTCCGGCTCGGTGTCTCGCGCGATGCTCATGCGGGCCTCCTCGGGTCGGCTCAATGCAGGGTGCAGGAGGTCGCGGCGCCGGCCGCCGCCGCGGCGAGAACCGCGTCGACCGCGTGCCGCACCGGCAGCACCAGGCCGGCCCGCGCGAACAGGGTCGCCAGCCCGCGGGTCGGCGCGAGCGCGAAGGCGATGCCCTCGGGATCGAGCCAGCCCGAAAGCCGCGCCCGCGTGCCGGCGACGTCGGCCTGCTGGGCCGCCGCCACGGCCGCGACGAGGCGCAGCTCGTCGGCCGAGAGCTGCGGGCACTTGCGGCAGCGCACCTCGAAGCGCCGCACCGCCATCCGGGCCGTCACCCGCAGGAGCGCGTCGAGCGACAGCGTCGCGTCGGCGGCGCCGGCGCGGGCGAAGCTCGGCCGCAGCACCGCGACCGGGCAGCGCCCCTCCCGCATGGCGACGACCCAGGTGCGGCATCCCCAGACGACGAGCTGCTCGGCCACGTCGAGCGCGGCGAAGCGATCGACCGCGACCTCCTCGGCCTCGGCCGGATCGACGACGACCGAGCGCGTCACGGCGTCGTCCTCGCGATCACGACCCGCATCGCGATCGCCGTCGCGGTCGCCGGCGCGGCCGTGCACAGGACCGCGCCGCCGCCGGCGCGGGCATTGCGCCGGGCGGCTGTCCGCCGCAGCTCGGGGGAACGACGATCGGACACGCGATACCTCCTCGCTCGGGGGACGATGCCGCAAGTATTGTCGACGGCCCTCCACTGTCGAGGGCCGGAGGATGCTTTTCGATCTATTGCAGGATTACAGGGATTCGAAGATGGAAGCCGGTGCCCTGGAATGTCCGAGGTCTCGTGTCCCGGGCGCGGCGCGCAGCGCCGTGACCCCGGGACCCAGGGGCGACCGCATGCACGCGCCTGCCGAGCCGTCGTTACCCCGAGTCCCTGCCGGTCCGCCCTGGGCCCCGGCTCTGCGGCGCATCAGGCCTGCGGCCTGACGCGCCTTGTCCGGGGCACGCGGCTGTGAGGCGGGGGCACGGTTCGCCCGTCCCTGAAGCGCCGTCGCGCGTCCCTCACCCCGGCGCGCCGGAGCGGATCAGCTTGTAGACGATCGAGTCCATCAGGGCCTGGAACGAGGCGTCGATGATGTTGGGCGACACGCCGACCGTCGTCCAGGTGTCGCCCGTGTCGGCGTCGGTGCTCTCGATCAGCACGCGCGTCACCGCCTCGGTGCCGCCGTTGAGGATGCGGACCCGATAGTCGGTGAGGCTCAGGCTCTTGATGTAGTCCTGATAACGTCCGAGATCCTTGCGCAGCGCGAGGTCGAGCGCGTGGACGGGGCCGATGCCCTCGGCGGCCGAGATCAGGGGCTCGTCGTCGCCGACCTTCACCTTCACGACCGCGACCGTCGCGGTGACGCGCTTGCCGAGCGCGTTGATGCGGTGCTCGACATTCACGTCGAACTTCAGCACCTCGACATAGTCCGGCACGGTGCCGAGCATCCGCCGCGCCAGCAGCTCGAAGGAGGCCGGCGCCGATTCGTAGGCGTAGCCGATCGCCTCGCGCTCCTTCACCACGTCCAGCAGGCTGCCGATGCGCGGGTCGTCCTTGTCGATCACCAGGCCGGCGCGGGCGAGCTCGGCGAGCACGTTGGAGCGGCCGCCCTGGTCCGAGACCAGCACGTCGCGCTTGTTGCCGACCGCCTCGGGGCGAACGTGCTCGTAGGTCGCCGGGTCCTTGAGGATCGCCGAGGCGTGGATGCCGGCCTTGGTCACGAAGGCGCTGGGACCGACGTAGGGCGCGTGGCGGTCGGGGGCGCGGTTGAGCATCTCGTCGAGCTTTCGCGAGACCCGCGTCAGGCTCGCCAGCGCCTTGTCCGATACGCCGATGTCGAACGCCTCCGCGTACTCGCGCTTCAGCTTGAGGGTCGGGATCAGCGACATCAGGTTGGCGTTGCCGCAGCGCTCGCCGAGGCCGTTGAGCGTGCCCTGGATCTGGCGCACGCCGGCCCGCACGGCGGCGAGCGAGTTGGCGACGGCCTGCTCCGTGTCGTTGTGCGCATGGATGCCGAGCCGTTCGCCGGGCACCTTCTTCGTCACCTCGCCGACGATGCGCTCGATCTCGTGCGGCAGCGTGCCGCCATTGGTGTCGCACAGCACCACCCAGCGGGCGCCTTCCTTGAACGCCGTCTCGGCGCAGGCGAGCGCGTAGTCGGGATTGGCCTTGTAGCCGTCGAAGAAATGCTCGCAGTCGACCAGCACCTCGCGGCCGCGGCCGCGCGCCGCCTGCACGCTGTCGCGGATCGAGGCGAGGTTCTCCTCGAGCGTCGTCTCCAGCGCGACGCGGACGTGATAGTCCCACGACTTGGCGACGAAGCAGATCGCGTCGGCATGCGCGTCGAGCAGCATCGCGAGGCCGGGGTCGTTGGAGGCGGAGCGGCCCGGCCGCCGCGTCATCCCGAACGCCGTGAAGGTCGCCTTGACGCCGCGGTCCTGCGCGAACAGCTCGGTGTCGGTCGGGTTGGCGCCCGGATAGCCGCCCTCGATGTAGTCGATGCCGAGCTCCGCCAGCATGCGGGCGATGACCAGCTTGTCGGCGAGCGTGAAGTCGACGCCGTTGGTCTGCGCGCCGTCGCGCAGCGTGGTGTCGAAGAGATACAGGCGTTCGGTCATGGTCGTGTCCTGTCGCCGCCCGGGGCGTGCGGGACGGCAAGGCGAGCGCGCTTGTTCGAGACGGACGCGGGCGGCGCCGCGGTCCGTGATCACCAGTAGTTCAGATACTTCAAGACGAATGCGACGCCGCCGGCGAGCACCAGCAGCTTGATCAGGATGTAATAGATCCAGTGACGCGGGAACGGGGTGTCGGGGCGTTTCACGTCGCGACCTTTCCGGCGAGCGCCTTTTCCATGGTCGTATTGGCCAGCCACTCGTCGCCGCGCAGCACGGTGTTGCGACGCTGGGCGACATAGCCGCGCTTCTCGAAGAAATTGCGCGCATTGTCGCTGGCGTCGACCACAAGCGTCTTGGCGCCGCGCGCGCCGGCGAGCTTCTCGATCGCGTCGACCAGCATGGCGCCGGCGCCCATGCCGGCGACGCCGGGATGCACGTAGAGCAGATCGATGGTCTCGCCGCCCGTGAGCGTGACGAAGCCGACCGGCGTGCCGTTGAGCGTCACGACCAGCGCGAGCGCGTCGGTGACGCGCTTGCCGAACGCCGCCTCGTCCGCGGCGGCCGTCATCCAGGCCTCCTGCTGGGCCTCGCTGTAGTCGTCGCCGGTCAGCTCCTCGACGCTGGCGCGGAAGATCTCGGCGAGCAGCGGCGTGTCGGCCGGCAGCACCGGGCGCAGCGCGAACTCCGGACGAGCCGTCGCCATCACGCGCCCTCCCCGTCCCGCAGCGGAACGACGGTGCGAGAGGTCCGGCGCGGCGCCGCCTGCACCTCGGTCTCGATGATCGACAGGACGCCGTCCGGGCTCGCCGCGATGTCCGCGGCGCGGAACAGCAGCACCCGGTAGCCGTGGCAGAACAGCCACTGGTCGCGCTCGGCGTCGCGCGGCACGCCGGTCGTCGCGCTGTCGTCGACCTCGACGATCACGGGCGCGCCGTCGCACGCGAAGGCGACACGAAACGGCCCGACCGGCACGTCGCGCCGGAATTTTGCACTCCCGAACTTCTTGGTGCGGAGCATGCGCCACAAGAGGCGCTCGCCCTCGCTCATGCCGCGATCGGACGCCTCGCTCATCGCGCGACGCTCCAGGTGGTGCCGTCCTTGGAGTCCTTCAGCACGATGCCGAGCGCCAAAAGCTCGTCGCGGATGCGGTCGGACTCGGCCCAGTTCTTCTCCTGGCGGGCGGCGATGCGGGCCGCGACCTTGGCGTCGATCTCCGCGGCCGGGATCGGCGGCGCCGGGGCGTGCGCGGCCTCCCACGCCTTCAGCGCCTCGGGACGGAAGCCGAAGAAGGCGAGCGTGCCGGCCAGCGCCTTGCGACCGGCGGCGTTCTTGAGCCCGTGCATGGCGGCGAGCGCCATCGGGGTGTTGAGGTCGTCGCAGAGCGCGTCGAGCACGGCCGGGGCCGGGCGCGGCTCGGCGTCGGCCGAGGCCGCGTCGAAGAACGACGCCAGCGCCTTGTGGGCCTCCTCGAGCCCCTTCAGGGTCCAGTTGATCGGCTGGCGATAGTGGGTCGACAGCATGGCGAGCCGCGCCACGTCGCCGGGCCAGTCCTTCAAGACCTCGCGGATGGTGACGAAGTTGCCGAGCGACTTCGACATCTTCTCGCCTTCCACCTGCAGGAAGCCGTTGTGCATCCAGGTGTTCGCCATCGCCTGCGTGCCGAAGGCGCAGCACGACTGGGCGATCTCGTTCTCGTGATGCGGGAAGACGAGGTCGATGCCGCCGCCGTGGATGTCGAAGGTCTCGCCGAGATGCTTCCAGCTCATCGCCGAGCACTCGATGTGCCAGCCCGGGCGCCCCTCCGCCGTGATGCCGCACGGCGACGGCCAGCCGGGCTCGCCCGGCTTCGAGGGCTTCCACAGCACGAAGTCCATGGCATCGCGCTTGTAGGGGGCGACGTCGACGCGGGCGCCGGCGATCATCTCGTCGAGCGGCCGCTTGGAGAGGCCGCCATAGGCCGGCATCGACGGCACCGAGAACAGCACGTGGTCCTCGGCCACATAGGCGTGGCCCGACGCGACGAGGCGCTCGATGATGGCGCGCATCTCGGCGACGTGCTCGGTCGCCCGCGGCTCGACGGTCGGCGGCAGGCAGCCGAGCGCCGTCACGTCGGCCTTGAACTCGGCATAGGTCGTCTCGGTCAGCGCCCGGATCGAGATGCCGCGCTCGGCCGCCCGCGCGTTGATCTTGTCGTCGACGTCGGTGATGTTGCGAACGTAAGCGACGTGCTCGGCGCCGTAGACGTGGCGCAGCAGCCGGAACAGCACGTCGAAGACGATGACGGGCCGCGCATTGCCGATATGGGCGAAGTCGTAGACGGTCGGACCGCAGACATACATGCGCACGCGGGCCGGATCGAGCGGCACGAAGGGCCGCTTCTCGCGCGTGAGCGTGTCGTAGAGCCGGAGTTCCATGCCTGTCCCCCTGCGCCCTCGCCCGGCGCCATTGGCCTGCGCGGTCATCCCGCGCGATCGTCCTGCGACTATCCGGTGCCGGCCGGCGGCCCCCCGCCCGTGCCGACCCCGTCGTGAAGCACGACCGAATCACGTCGCGGGCCCGCGCTGGCCCGGCGTCTGTTTGTCTTGGGAAGAGGACAAGACGGCCGTAGCCAGCGGGAGCCGCTAGCGAATAATCCCCCGGCAAATGCCGATATGGGTGAAATGGCCGGTCATGGGCGCGCACCATGGTCGAGCGGCGGCGCCCCGTCAAGAGCGGCGAAGGACCGATCGCGCCGGGTCGACGAAGCCCGCCGGCACCTCCCGCGGGCAGCCTGCGGACGGCGCATGCCCGGGCCCTGTCGGGGCCGACGGCGGGTCCGCGCGGCACGGAACGTGCTACGGCTCCGGCACCGACGATCCGAGACCGACGCGATGCCCCTGCCCCCGCTCCCCGTCTCCAAGCCCGAAAGGCGCACCCTGCTCGCCATGCTGGCCGGCGCCGCCGGCGGCGGCGTGGCGATCGCCTTGATGGAGCTGTTCGCCGCCTTCGGCTCGTTCCCGCTGTTCGCGGTGCCGTTCGCCACCTCGATCGTGCTGGTGATGGGCTCGCCCGAAGCCGAGCCCGCACAGCCGCGCGCGCTGATCGGCGGCCACCTGGTGTCGACCCTGGTCGGTCTCCTGGTGCTGGCGATCACCGGGCCGGGGCCGTGGGCCGCCGCGCTCGCGGTCGGCCTGTCGATCGTCGCGATGCAGCTCACCCGCACGTTCCACCCGCCCGCCGGCATCGACCCGCTGCTGGTGGTCGCCAACGGCCTGCCGTGGACCTATCTGGTCGCACCCGTCGGGGCCGGCGCGGTGCTGCTCGCCCTCTTCGCCTGGGGCTGGCACCTCACGGTGCGGCGCTACGACTGGCCGCATCGCTGGTGGTGAGAGCGGCGAGGCCGGCGGGGCGTCGACGGACGGCCGCGTGCCGCCGGCCCCCTCACGTCGGCTTGCGGTGGCCGTTCCGAAGGCCGCCATTGCGCGTGCCGCGGGGCACCGGCGGAACCGGCGGCACCCAGTCGGGCGCGGGCGTCTTGTGCCGGGATCGGGACGGCTTCGCGTCGTCGTCGTGCCACAGGTCGGCACTGGCCGAGTCGAGAGCCTCGAAGCTGCGCGTCGTCATCGGGTCGCGCGACAACGTCACGCCCGGCACGGCGGCGCCGGGCTGCGCCCCGCCGGCGAACCCCCACCGGTCGGCACTGGCCGCGACGACGCCGCCGAGCACCGCGAAGACGGCGGCGATGAACTCGCGGTTCATCGCCGCGGTCTGTGTGCAGAACCCCCGCAGCACGGCGACGAACTGCGTCTTTTCGCGGGCGAGCGCCTCGTCGGTGGCGGCGTCGAGGACGGCCCGGGCAGCGGCGTCGAGCATCGCTTTGGCCCGATCCCACAGCACGAGCTTGGTGTCGAAGTCGTCCCCGCCGTCCGGCATGTAGTCGTGGATCTGGGCCAGGAACTCGTCCTCGTAGAGGCCGGCCGTCTTGCTCTGCCAAACGAGCTTGTCGAGATCGCGCACCATCCACGAGACGCGGTTCTTGAAGGTCGGCAGCATCGCCACCTTGAACTTCTCGACCGAGTAGCTGCTGCGCTGGCCCTCCAGGAACATGTAGCGGTAGCGCAGGCCGATCGACAGGGCCTCGACCAGCCGGGTCATCTCGTAGTTGCCGTGCCGGCCGGAGCCGATCTCGACCAGATGGATCTCGAACTCGTCGAGCCCGCTGAGATACTGGATGCCGCGCGCGACGAACATCCCGAACGCTCGGCTGCGGTCCGGCAAGGTGATGAGCTGCCGATTCTCGGTCAGCTCGTTGTTCAGCGCGTCACGGACCAGCGTCGTGATCGCCTCGCGCCACGACGCCCGGACCTGCTCGTCGGTGAACTTGTCGAGGAAGGCCGGCCAGCCGATCTCGCCGCGCGGGATCGCGCCGAAACCGAAGGCCGTGAAAAACTGGTCGTCGAACGAGAACTGGATGGTGGCGTCGCGCCAGTCGGTGCACCCGCGCGGCCCCCGGCACGACTGCGGCAGCCGGAAGACGATCCGGCGCTCTGGGAAGGTCTTCTCGGATTCGCGCCGCAGGAGCTGGGCGAAAATGGTGTCGTAGAGGACGCCCACGCCCTCCTCGATCCCGCGGTTGAGCTGGTCGAGATCGACGTCGCTGAACTCGTTCTTGGTCTGCAGGATGCCGCGGATGCGGGTGAACACACGCGCCAGCGAGTTGACCTTCTGGCCCCGCATGGCGGCGACGAAACGGTCGCGATCCTTCAGGTTGGCGCGGCCGACGACCATCGGGTCGATCTTCAGGCCGTGGATCTCGACCACCGGCTGCGGCAGCTCGGCGAAGATCGCGACCGGGAGAACCAGCCGGTCTTGCTGGTCGAAATCCGTCATCTTGCGGCGCAATCGGCACGAGTTGCGGAAGAAGCCGACCTCGAAGCCGGTGAAGGAATGACTCGGCTTGTACTGGCCCGTCGCGATCACCAGCAGGATGTCGGCCTTATCGAGCTCGTCCTCGATCGTCGGCCGCCAGTCGATGCCCAGACTGAACTGCGGCGCGAAGGTGAGGTGAAGCATGCCGTTGATGCCGAACACCTCCTTGAGCTGCTTGCAGAACTCGTCGGCGATCGCCTCGTCCTCGGTGGCGTAGCTGATGAACACGCGCAGATTCGGCATGGCGGGCTCCAGTCGGATCTATCCTCTTCTCCCGCGCGCATGCTATCAGCAGACGCAATTTTTACGAGTCTTTTACCGATTTATACTCTCTTTGGTTGCATCAACGCGAACCGCTCGGCGCGGCCCTTTTCGTCGACGGATGAACGAGATGGCGAGCCGCGACGCGGCCCGCGCCGGTCTCGCCATCACCGAGTCTTGATGGCCTGTCCACCGCCCGCGCTCGGCCGGCACCGGCGGCCCGCGGCGACGCCGCGGCCGCGCGACCGGTCGACCGCGCGGCCGCCGGTCGGACCGGTCAGGGCACGAGCTCGCGCACCACCGGCTTCTGGTCGAGCGGGATGAACTTGATCGCCTTCAGGCCGTCTGCGGCCTTCTTCAGGTCGACCACGCGGACGTCCTGATTCTCGTAGGTGCGGATGTGGTAGCGCAGGTTCTTCAGGTCGATCGCCGAGGTCCACTCGGTCGTCTCGAAGCCGTCGACGCCGCCGCCCTCGCCGCCCGCCGCCGCCGAGGTGCCGATCGAGCCGGGCGGCAGGTCGAAGCCGTTCATGATGTGGAAGGCGAGCCCGACCGTCTCGGCGCTGGTCGGCAGCTGCGGCGCGTTCGCCTGGGCGAAGTAGGCGCGCACGAAGCGCGCGGTCGCGAGGAACCCGCCCGGCAGCCCGTTCATGCCGACGCCCGAGCTCGCCGCGGCGAGCGTGGTGCCGCCGACCTTCAGGGGCGGCAGCACGGCCGCGGTGACGTACTGGTACTGCGCGAGGTTCCTCAGATGGAACGGAAACTCCGGCGCGTTGGTGAGCACATGAGTGGGGTTGTCGTACAGGTTCAGCTTGCCGCCGTGCGTGTACTCGATCACCAGGCTCTTGCCGGTGGCATCGTGCACCGAGACGTGCAGGGGCGGAACCATGTTGCCGAACGCCGCGAGCTTGACGACCGACACGATGATCTGCGGCAGCCCGGCCTTCACCTCGTCGACGGTGGCGAAGCTCGTGAGAATGTAGCTGAGGAGCTCGAACGAGGCGATCGAGCGGTCGCCCTTGCCGGGCGGCACGGGCTGGAACTCGGCGAAGCCGGGGAAGTTGAACAGGCCACCGGCGAGGCCGCGCTCGTTGACGCCGTCGAGCAGAATCGGAAGGCCGAGCGCGTTGGCGCCGGTCGCCGCATACTTGGTCGTCCAGACGAGGCCGCCCTTGCCGACGTCGCCCTCGGGACCGGTGCCCGTGACGGCGAGGCCGCGCGGCACGACGATGATCTGCGACTTCAGCGACAGGCCGAACTCGAGCGTGCGGCCGTACACGAACCCACCGTCCTTGGCCGGCAGCAGCACCGACGTGCAGGCGACCGCGGGCGCGAGCGGCGCGGCGACCAGCGCACCGGAGACGAGCGCAGAAACTGCGATACGGGCATTTCGCGACACCATGAGCAATCCTCTCGGGCAGAATGGAAGGAACGACGACCGGTGGATACGCGACGGCACCGTGCTCGTAACGAGGCTTTGTCGCGGACGGCGATGCAAATGATTTGAATCAATTAACGAAGCACTTTTCGACGTCGTGAAAGTCGGGGCGACGCACACGCCACCCATCGCATCGCGATAGTCTCACTACAGGACGAAGCCGCACCGTATCGGGCTAGAACGGGTCCGGGTGGAGACCGACCGCGAACTCCGTTCGTCCCCGCGAAGGCGGGGACCCAGGGGCGGCACGACGAGTCGCTTCTGGATGCCCGCCTTCGCGGACATGAGCGGAGATTGGGCCAGCTCCGTGGCTAGCCCATTGGGACGTGATCAGTTCGTTCAGTGGCGCGCGTCGCAGGCGAAGGCACGAATGACGCAGGTCTTGCCGGTGTGGCCGTAGCATTGCTGGAGCGCGTTGTTCTGGGCGCGGGCCAGCCGCGGCGCCACTGCGTAGCCGTGCGGGCCGCACAGGTTCTTGGCGTCGACCGCGAAGGCGACGCAGCCGCGCCGCACCGTCGCGACGACGCGGCAGTCACGGCGCCCGCAGCGTTTCAACGCGGCGGCTTCCGCCTCGGCGAAGGTCTTCAGGTCGTAGGCGTAGCCGAAATGCCCGCAGGCGCCGATGGCGATCGCACCGGCGGCCTGCGCCGCGGGCGCGACGACGGCCGCAGCCAGCGCCGCCACGATCGCGGCGGTTCCGAGGCGCGCCGCCGGCGTGGCGGCGATCGACACGCGGCGAGCCCGCGAATTTCGAGCCATAGGTCTCTCCCCCCACAGGATTTTCGGGAGGTTATGAAGCAATGGTTTCGGCGAGGTGAAAATGCGGCGGGACCGGGCGGCACCGCACCGCCGCCGCGGGCGCGACGCCCCGTCGCCCGTCATCGTCGATGTCGTCGCGGTTCGCTGGCGCGTTCGGGCTCGGGTCTTTCGGCCCGCCTCGTTTTCATTCGGCGGTTCGCCGACGTCGACGCCGTGTGGAGCCGCGCCCTGGTGACGGACATCGCCGCGGCTCTCGCCGTTGCGGAGAACGTCGGGTTCCGACTCGAGAGTCGCCGTCAGCGGCTGCGATCAGCCGTCCGCCGCGGGACCGTCGCGGGTGCCCGGCGGCGTGGCCGCCCGCAACGCGGCCAGCCGCGTGATCGCGGTCGCGGCGAGGCTCTGGGCGGTGGCGACGAGCGCGGCGTCCGCGGCGAGATCGGCGGTCGTCAGATAGGCCTCGACCAGGACCTCGGCCGCGGCGACCGGGTCCCGCGCGTCCGCCTCGCCCTCGAGGGCCAGCTGCAGCTCCGTCTCCCCTGCCCGATCGAGCCGCGCGGCGTTGGCGCGGGCTTCCGCTGCGAGCGCGCCGAGGCGTCGGTCGCCGGCGTCGGCCGCGTCGAGCAGGTCGGCCAGTGTCCGCTCGCGCGCCGCGAGATCCCCCACCCGCAGCGTCCGCAGAGACGCGGGCCCCGGGCCGCGCGCCCGATGGAACGCGGTGCGACGCTCGCGCCGCAACAGCGCGACGTGATCGAGCTCCTCGTGCGCCATGCGCTCCGCGGCGGCCCGCACGTCGTCGCGAGGCGCCGTCGCCGCCACATAGGTCCAGAACGCGAAGGAGCGCTCCTCCTGGCGCACCGCCGCGGCGAGCGCCCGATACGGCGTCATCAGGCGCGACTGCCCGACCTCCTCGGCCGGCGCGTCGAACATCCCCGGCACCGGCCAGGGCAGCGGCGTCTGCGCCGGCGGCGTGCCGCCCGCCTCGGCGCTCCACGTCGTGATCAGATCGACATGGCCGGACTCGATCGTCGCCAGCCGCTCGAACAGCCGCGCGAGCGTGTCGGAGCCCTGCGCCCGGAGGTCGGCGGCGACACGCGTGTAGTAGGCGACGGCGTCGGCCTCCATGGCGTGCGCGACGGCGAACAGATCGGCCATCGTGCGGACCGGAGCCGGCGGGGGGACAGCCTGCGGACGGGACATGGTGGGGCTCCTCGACACGGGGGCTGCGACGACACGTTAACGAGCCGGCGCGTCGATCGCTACGGTCGCCGCCCGTCGGTCCGCGGTCTTGTTTGCGATCGCACAACGAAGCCCTCGCACCCTGCAGCCACGATATCGGCGATCGATCTCCTCGTCGGAGCATCTTCATACCGTGTGCGACGCCTCGGGCGATCCGGCATGCCTGCAATCGCCCGAGTCACAAATGAGCGAGGACGCAAGTGACGAGGTACAGAATTGCCGACAGCGCACCGAGGTCGAACTCCTCCGCGGGGCCGCACGGTTGACAGTGCGATCCGCGGCGTTTCAAGTCGGCGACGAGGCGCAGCGCGGCGCCGAACGTGGACAGGGCCGTTTCGACAGCGACGTCGGAATGGTCGCGCACTCCGACATCTCCTGGATTTAGAGAGCGGGTTCGTATGTCACGATCCGGCCGCGGCCGATTCTTGTCGACCTCGAAGTTCGGCCTGCGTGCCGTTCTTCGTCACGGCGTCACGGCCGCGGCGACCCGGATCGTGATGGTCTGGCTGCTGCTGGTCGCGGCGGCGCCCGCGATGGCGCAGCCGACGTCGCACCTCGCCGAGCATCTCGCCAAGGCGACGCCGCAGGAGTTCTTCGCTGGTGCCGACCGGTTCGGGCCGCCACAGGGCGAACCGCCGCTCGCCCCCGTCTACGCCGGCGATCGGCTGCGCGGCTTCGTCTATCTCAACACCGACGTGACGGCCGCCATCGGCTATTCGGGCAAGCCGATCCACATGCTGGTCGGCATCGATCCAGACGCCGTGGTCCGCGGGCTGAAGCTGGTCGACCACAAGGAGCCGATCGTCCTGGTCGGGGTTCCCGAGAAGAAGGTCGTCGACGCGGTCAACACCCTGATCGGCACCCGCATCGGCTCGATCGTCTCCGGGGCCGAGCGGCCACCGCAGCCCGACATCGTCTCCGGCGCCACCGTCACGGTGCTGGTGATGGCCGACAGCGTGGTGCGCTCGGCCGTCCGGCTGGTGCGCAGCGGCCGCCTCACTGTCGGCGGCGCGACGGCGCCCGCCGCCGCGGTGCCGGCCGTGACCAAGACGGTCGACCTCGACAAGCGGGACATCCGCGACTGGGAGAGCCTGCTCGGCGACGGCTCGGTCCGCCGCCTGCATCTCTCGATCGGCGACGTCAACGCCGCGTTCGACAAGTCCGGCAACGCCGCGGCCGCGGCGCGGCCGGAGCCGGGCGATCCCGACGAGACCTTCATCGACCTCTACGCGGCACTGGTGAGCGTGCCGACCATCGGCGCGAGCCTGCTCGGCGAGACCGGCTGGGCGCGGCTGACGGAGCGGCTGAAGCCGGGACAGCAGGCGATCGTGGTGGCGGGCCGCGGGCTCTACTCGTTCAAGGGCTCGGGCTATGTGCGGGGCGGCGTGTTCGACCGCATCCAGATCCTGCAGGACGGCGCCGGCACCCGCTTCCGCGACCGCAATCACGAGCGGCTCGGCGCCCTGGAGGCGGCGGGCGCGCCGGACTTCCCCGAGATCGGCCTGTTCGTGATGCCGGACGACTTCGCCCTCGATCCGACCGAGCCGTGGCAGCTCGAGCTGATGGTGCAGCGTGCGATAGGCGCACGCGACAAGGCGTTCCTCACCTTCGAGCTCGGCTACACGTTGCCCGAGACCTATGTCCGGCGCGAGCAGGCGGCCCCCACGGTCGCCGCGGCGCCGCCTGTCGCGAGCCCACCAGTCGCGAGCCCGCCGGCCGCCGGCCCGGCGACGGCACCGCCGGCGGACGGGCTCGACGTGCAGGACGAGCCGCTGTGGAAGACGATGTGGCGGCGCGACGTGCCGTCGATCGCCATCGCTAGCGCGGCGATCCTGCTCCTCACCGGGATCTTCTTCTTCCAGAACGTGCTGGTGCGGCGCCCTGCCCTCTACACCTGGGTGCGGCGCGCCTACCTCGCCTTCGTGCTGGTGTGGCTCGGCTGGTACGCCAACGCCCAGCTCTCGGTCGTCAACATCCTCACCTTCGTCAACTCGCTGATCACCGGCTTCTCGTGGGACTACTTCCTGACCGCGCCGCTGATCTTCATCCTGTGGACGGCCGTGGCGGCGGCGCTGCTGTTCTGGGGCCGCGGGCCGTTCTGCGGCTGGCTGTGCCCGTTCGGCGCCCTGCAGGAGCTCACCAACACGATCGCGAAGGCCCTGAAGGTGCCGCAGATCCGCGTGCCCTGGGGCCTGCACGAGCGGCTGTGGCCGATCAAGTACATGATCTTCCTCGGCCTGTTCGGACTGTCGCTGTACTCGGTCGCGTTCGCCGAGCAGATGGCCGAGGTCGAGCCGTTCAAGACCGCGATCGTGCTGAAGTTCGCGCGCGAGTGGCCGTTCGTGCTCTACGCCGCGACCCTGCTGGTCGCCGGTCTGTTCATCGAGCGCTTCTTCTGCCGCTACCTGTGCCCGCTGGGCGCCGCGCTCGCGATTCCCGGCCGCCTGCGCACCTTCGAGTGGCTGCGGCGCTGGCCGGAATGCGGCACGCCCTGCCAGCGCTGCGCGGTCGAATGCCCGGTGCAGTCGATCCATCCGGAAGGGCACATCAACGTCAACGAGTGCATCTACTGCATGCACTGCCAGGAGCTCTACTTCGACGACAAGCGCTGCCCGCACATGATCCAGGTGCGGCTCAAGCGCGAGCGGCGCGAGGCGCTGACCTCGCCGTCGATGCGGGGCGGCAAGGGCCCCGTTCCTCCGATCGTCACGGCCGGCGGCAAGCCGGTCCCCGTTCCCGAACCCAGCGTTTCGACCGGACCGTGAAACCGGCGCGCACCAGAGGAGACACCATGAGCACCGACGACCATTCGACGTTCAGCCGACCCGACCTCAATCGACGCGACCTGATCAGGACCGGTGCGGCCGCGACCGTGGCCGGGGTGGCCGGCGTCGCCGCCGGCGCCGGGGTGTCGGGGCTCGACACCGCCGCGGCGCAGCCGCGTCCGCCCGCCCCCGCACCGGCGCCGCAGCGCGCGCAGCCGCCGGTCCGCGGCCCCGCCAAGTACGAGGTGAAGCCGGGCGAGCTCGACGAGTACTACGTGTTCTTCTCGTCGGGCCAGACCGGCGAGATGCGCATCGTCGGCCTGCCGTCGATGCGCGAGCTGATGCGCGTGCCGGTGTTCAACCGCGACAGCGCCACCGGCTGGGGCCAGACCAACGAGAGCCTGAAGGTGCTCACCGAGGGCCTCACGCCGGAGACGAAGGAGTTCCTCAAGGACAAGGGCGGCACCTACCTGAACGGCGACCTGCACCACCCGCACATGTCGTTCACGGACGGTACCTATGACGGCCGCTACGTATTCATGAACGACAAGGCGAACACCCGCGTCGCCCGGGTCCGCTGCGACATCATGAAATGCGACAAGATCATCCAGCTCCCGAACCAGCACACCGTCCACGGGCTGCGGGTGCAGAAATATCCTCGCACCGGCTACGTGTTCGCCAACGGCGAGGACGGCGTGCCGCTGCCCAACGACGGCAAGGTGCTGAACGATCCCAAGCAGTACTGGTCGATCTTCTCGGCCATCGACGGCGACACCATGAAGGTCGCCTGGCAGGTGCGGGTCGACGGCAATCTCGACAATGTCGACGCCGACTATCAGGGCAAGTACGCCTTCGCCACCTGCTACAACTCCGAGGGCGGCGTGACGCTCGCCGAGATGTCGGCGAACGAGCAGGACTGGGTCGTCATCTTCAACATCAAGCGCATCGAGGAGGCGGTGAAGAAGGGCGACGTCACCGTGATGAACGGCGTGCCCGTCGTCGACGGCCGCAAGGGTTCGCCTTACACCCGCTACGTTCCGGTCTCCAACAGCCCGCACGGCATCAACACGGCGCCGGATGGCATCCATGTCGTCGCCAACGGCAAGCTGTCGCCGACCGTGACGGTGTTCGACGTGCGGCTGTTCGACGACCTGTTCGACGACAAGATCAAGCCGCGCGACGTGGTCGTCGCCGAGCCGGAGCTCGGCCTCGGCCCGCTGCACACGGCCTATGACGGCAAGGGCAACGCCTACACGACGCTGTTCCTCGACAGCCAGGTCTGCAAGTGGAACATCGAGGCGGCGAAGCGCGCCTTCAAGGGCGAGAAGGTCGACCCGATCATCCAGAAGCTCGACGTCCACTACCAGCCCGGCCACAACCACACCTCCATGGGCCAGACCAAGGAGGCGGACGGAAAGTGGCTCATCTCGCTCAACAAGTTCTCCAAGGACCGCTTCCTGAACGTCGGTCCGCTGAAGCCGGAGAACGATCAGCTGATCGACATCTCCGGCGACCGCATGATGGTGGTGCACGACGGGCCGAGCTTCGCCGAGCCGCACGACGCCACCATCGTGCATCGCTCCAAGGTGAACCCGCTGCACGTCTGGAAGCGTGACGATCCGTTCTTCGAGGACGCCCGCAAGCAGGCGGCGGCCGACGGCATCACGCTGGAGACCGATGCCAAGGTGATCCGCGACGGCAGCACGGTGCGGGTCTACATGACCTCGTCGGCTCCGGCCTTCGCGCTCGAGCAGTTCGAGGTGAACCAGGGCGACAACGTCACCGTCTACGTCACCAATGTCGACGACATCGAGGACCTGTCGCACGGCTTCGCCATCGTCAACTACGGCATCAGCATGGAGGTGGCACCGCAGGCGACCGCGTCGGTCTCGTTCACGGCGAGCCGGCCCGGCGTCTACTGGTACTACTGCACGTGGTTCTGCCACGCCATGCACATGGAGATGAAGGGCCGCATGCTCGTGCATCCGCGCAACGCATGATGGCCCGACTCCACCATACGCTCCTGGCAGCGGCCCTCTGGGCCGCTGCTCCGGTCGCGGCGCAAGCAGAGCGCGTCACCGTTCCGGCCGGCGCCGACGTGCAGGCGGCGCTCGACGCCGCCGCCGACGGCGACACCGTGGTGCTGGCCGCCGGGGCGCACCGCGGACCGGTCACCGTGTCGCGAGCGCTGCGGCTCGAGGGTGCGCCGGGTGCCGTGCTCTCCGGCTCCGGCCAGGGCAGCGCCGTCACCGTGACGGCGCCCGACGCGGCGGTCGCGGGCCTGGTGATCCGCGGCTCCGGCTCCGATCTGGAGAAGATGGATTCGGGCGTGTTCCTCGCCCGCACGGCGAGCCGCGCCGTGGTCGAGGGCAATCGCATCGAGGGCAACCTGTTCGGCGTCTATGTGCACGGCGCCGCCGGCGCGGCGGTGACGCGCAACGTGATCGTCGGGCGCAAGGGCGGACGCACCAGCGAGGCCGGCAACGGCGTCTCGATGTGGAACGCGCCGGGCGCCCGGGTGACCGGCAACGACATCCGCTTCGGCCGCGACGGCATCTTCGTCATCACCAGCCGCGACAATACCTTCTCCGACAACCGGTTCGCCGAGCTGCGCTTCGGCATCCACTACATGTACGCCAACGACAGCGCGGTCGAAGGCAACGTCTCGCTCGGCAATCACGTCGGCTACGCCATCATGTATTCGAGCCGGCTGCGGATCACCGGAAACCGCTCGGAGCGCGACCGCGACCACGGTTTCCTGTTCAACTACGCCAACGGCTCCACCATCGCGGGCAATGTGGTGCTCGGCGGGCCGATCGCGGAGACGGCCGACATCGGCGGCGACGATCAGCACACGGCACTCCTGGCGCGGGCGCGTGAAAGCGCCGGAACGGTGCGACGCGCCGGCCCGGAGAAGTGCGTGTTCATCTACAACGCCAACGCCAACCGCTTCTCGGGCAACCGCTTCGACGGGTGCGAGATCGGCGTTCACTTCACGGCCGGCTCGGAGAAGAACGAGATCGTCGGCAACGCCTTCGTGAAGAACCGGCACCAGGTGAAGTATGTCGGCACCCGGTCGCTCGACTGGTCGAAGGACAGGCGCGGCAACTTCTGGAGCGACAACCCCGCCTTCGATCTCGACGGCGACGGGGTCGGCGACACGGCCTACCGGCCGAACGACATCGTCGACAAGGTGCTGTGGACCGCGCCCGCGGCGAAGATCCTGATCGCCAGCCCGGCCGTGCAGCTCCTGCGCTGGGCGCAGGCGCAGTTCCCGGCCCTCTATCCGGGCGGCGTGATCGACAGTCATCCGCTGATGGCGGCACCACCCATCCCCGCGGCCGCGGCGCCGGCCCTCGCCCAGGGCGTCCGAGAAACCTCCGGGAGACGTTCGCCATGACCGGGTCCCCGATCGTCGAGCTGCACAACGTCGCCAAGCGCTACGGCACGGTCGAAGCGGTGCGCGACGTGTCGCTGTCGGCAGCGGCGGGCGAATGCGTCGCGCTGGTCGGCCACAACGGCGCCGGCAAGACCACGCTGATGAAGCTGATGCTCGGCCTGCTGCATCCGACCCGCGGCAGCGTCCGCGTGCTCGGATCCGATCCGGACGCGGGGGCGTTCGCGGTGCGGCGTCGGATCGGCTTCCTGCCCGAGACCATCGCGTTCAACCCGGCGCTGACCGCGACCGAGATGCTGCGGTTCTATGCGCGGCTGAAGCGCGAGCCGATGCGCGTCGTCGCGCCGCTGCTCGACCGCGTCGGCCTCGCCGCGGCCGCCGACCGGCGCATCGGCACCTATTCGAAAGGCATGCGCCAGCGGCTCGGCCTCGCCCAGGCGCTGCTCGGCGAGCCCGCGCTCCTGCTGCTCGACGAGCCGACCACCGGGCTCGATCCGGCGTTGCGCGGCCAGCTGTACGGGCTGATCCGCGATCTCGTCCGCGGCGGCGCCACGGTGCTGATCTCCACCCACGCGCTCGGCGAGCTCGAGGGCGTCGCCGATCGGGTCGTCATCCTCGACCGCGGCGTGGTCCTGGCCGACGGCTCGCTCGGCGCGCTGCGCCGTCTCGCCCGCCTGCCCATCCGGGTGCGCGTCAAGGTCGCCGGCGCACAGGCGGAGGCGCCGGCCTGGCTGCGCGAGAGCGGCGAGGCGTTCAACGGGCATCACTTCGACCTGACCTGCACGCCGGACGGCAAGATGGCGCTGCTGCGCCGTGCCGTCGAGAGCGGCGCCGCCATCGACGACATCGAGGTCGCCGAGCCGACACTCGACGATCTCTACGCCCATTTCCTCCGCGGGGGAGACGCCCGATGATCAACCTCGCCGCGATCGCCGGCAAGGAGCTGCGCGAGGCCGTGCGCAACCGCTGGGTCGTGGCGGCGACGCTGCTGCTCGGGGCTCTCGCCTTGAGCCTGACGCTGCTCGGCAGCGCGCCGACCGGCACCACGGGTGCGAACGCGCTCGACGTCGTCGTCGTCAGCCTGTCGAGCCTGACCATCCTGCTGCTGCCGCTGATCGCGCTGCTGATCTCGCACGACGCGCTGGTCGGCGAGGTGGAGCGCGGCACCATGCTGCTGCTGCTCGGCTACCCGGTGGCGCGCTGGCAGGTGGTGCTCGGCAAGTTCGTCGGCCATCTGATCGTGCTCGCGCTCGCCACCTTGATCGGCTTCGGCGCCGCCGGCGCGGCGATCCTGATCACGGCGCGCGACATCGCGGCGGAGAGCTGGGCGGCCTTCGCCGCCATGATCGGCGCGTCGCTGCTGCTCGGCGCCGCCTTCCTGGCGATCGGCACCTGCGTCAGCGCGCTCGCCCGCAGCCGCGCCGCGGCGGCCGCCGTGGCGATCGGCCTGTGGCTGCTGTTCGTCGTCGTCTACGACCTCGCGCTGCTCGGCCTGCTCGTCGCCGACCAGGGCACCCGTCTCGGCGCCGGCGCGATCGAGGCGGTGCTGCTCCTCAACCCGACCGACGCCTATCGGCTCCTCAACCTGACCGGCTTCGCCAATGTCAGCCTGTTCTCCGGCATGGCCGGGCTCGCCGGCACGGTGTCGCTCGCCGTGCCGACGCTCGTCGCGGCGCTGGTCGCCTGGACCGTGCTGCCCCTCGCCGCCGCGACGGCCGCCTTCGCCCGCAAGGAGATCTGACGATGCGCCCGATGCTTCGGCTCGCCGCGCTGCTCGCTTTGCCGGTCCTGCTCGCGCTCGCCGCCTGCAGCGAGCAGGCCGCCGCCCCGCCGCCGCCCCCGCAGGCCCTGACCGCCGAGGCGATGGGCCACTATTGCGGCATGAACGTGCTGGAGCATCCCGGGCCGAAGGGGCAGATCCACCTGGCGAGCCGGATCGACCCGGTGTGGTTCTCGGCGGCGCGCGACGCCGTCGCCTTCACGCTGATGCCGGACGAGCCGCGGGACATCCGCGCCGTCTACGTCTCCGACATGGCCCGCGCCGAGAGCTGGGACACTCCCGGCGCGACCAACTGGGTCGAGGTGTCGAAGGCGTGGTTCGTCATCGACAGCCGGCTGCGCGGCGGCATGGGCGCGCCCGAGACGGTGCCGTTCGGCGAGCGGAGCGCCGCCGAAGCCTTCACCGAGCGGAACGGCGGCCGCGTCGTGCGACTCGCCGAGATCCCGCACGACTACGTGCTGGGCGGCCCGGCCGAGCCGGTCCGCGCGACCGGCGCAACCGACGGGTCGGCAGCGCATGGACATTGAGCCGATGGCACGGATCCCGGCATCTCACCCGCACCCCAGCCGCCGCCGTTTCCTCGCCGTCGCGGCAGCCGCCGCCGGCCTGCCGCTGCTGCCGTTCGGATCCGCCGATGCGGCGACCGACGGCGCGCTGGTGACGTGGCGGGGCGTCGCGCTGGGCGCCGTCGCGACCCTGCAAGTCCACCATCCCGACCGCGCGACGGCCGAGCGGCTGGTCCGCGCCGCCGTCGCCGAGACGGCACGGCTGGAGGCGATCTTCAGCCTCTACCGCACAGACTCTGTGCTCTCGGAGCTCAACCGCACCGGCGTGGTGATCGCCCCGCCGACCGAGCTGGTCGACCTGCTCGCCGCCTGCGACGCGATGGTGCGGGCGACCGGCGGCGTCTTCGATCCCACCGTGCAGCCGCTGTGGGCCTGCCATGCTGCGCATTTCTCCGCCCGCGGCCGCGACGCCGGTCCGCCGCCCGCCGACGCGCTGCGCGACGCGCTGGCGCGGGTCGGCTGGGACAAGGTGCGGTTCGGCCGCGACCGCGTCGCCTTCGCGACCCGCGGCATGGCCCTCACCCTCAACGGCATCGCCCAGGGCTTCGTCACCGACCGCGTGGTGGCGCGGCTGCGCGACGCCGGGCTGGCGCATGCGATGGTCGACATGGGCGAGATTTTCGCGCTCGGTGACCATCCGGGCGGACGGCCGTGGCAGGCGGCGCTCGAGAGGTCAGCGACTCGCGCTCCGGACGTCGTCCCGCTCGTCGACCGGGCGGTCGCGACGTCGGCGGCGGCCGGCTTCGCATTCGACGCCGACGGCCGCTGCAACCATCTCTTCGATCCGCGCACCGGGCGCTGCGCGGCACCGGCCCGGCGCATCACGGTCGTCGCGGCGACCGCGACCACCGCCGACGCCCTGTCCACGGCGTTCAGCCTGATGGACGATGCCGTGATGGCCGAGACTGCCCGACGCAGCGCCGTGGAGCTCTACCCGTGGCGGGGCGAGTAGCCGAGCGAACGTGGAGAGGCGCGCCTGCAAAGGCCTCGAGCGCCAGCCTCTTCAGCGGGTCGGCGGCCGGATTCATAAACGCCACCTTAACGGTTGTGTCCGCATTTTAGGGATCGCCTTCCGGCGCCCGGGTCGGCCTGCCGCGAGAAGGCCCCGTCGTTCTCTGATGGATCGAGCACGCCGATGCGGCCCTTGTTCACGGTCTCGTTCGTGGTGAGCCTTCTGGCGGCCGTCTCGGTCGCCCAGGCCGAGAAGCGAATCTTCATCCTCGGCCACAATGCCGACGGCTACGGCATCGACCAGTGCCTCGCTTCGGGCGCCCGCTGCGGCACCGCCATGGCGACGGCGCTGTGCAAGCAGCGCGACTTCAAGCAGGCCGTCTCGTTCCGAAAGGTCGACCGCGACGAGATCACCGGCTCGGTGCCGGCGGCGTCGGGCTGCCGCGGCGCGACCTGCGACGATTACGTCGCCATCGAGTGCTCGCGCTGACGGCTGTGCCCTTCCCCCCCGCTCGTTTCAGAGCGGTTCTTGGTTGTGATGAATCGGATTTGACTGGTGCTCGTTCCCGTGAAAGCGGGGACCCTGGGGCCGCCCGACGTGTGGCTCTGGATTCCCGCTTTCGCGGGAATGAGCGGAGTGTGGATCGATTCCAACGGCAACCGCGCCAGGATCACCCGCCCTCGATCTCCGCCTTGACGGCGGCGAGCGCCTCGGCCGTGTCGACGTCGGTGGCCGCCGCGGCGGCGGCCGGCACCTCGGCGACGGCCTCCTGATAGGCGGAGATCAGGTTTCGCGCGCCGATGTCGCCGGTCAGCCGGCCGAGCTCGGCGAAGAAGCGACGCGACCATACGACCGGGTTGCCGCGCTTGCCCTCGACCGTCGGGATCACGATCAGGGCGCCCTTCTCCGGATCGAAGGCGGCGATCAGCCGATCGATCAGATCCGCGTCGACCTGCGGCATGTCGCCGAGGCAGACGATCGCACCGTCGACGTCCTCGGGCAGCGCCGCGATGCCGGCCTTCACCGAGGTCGAGAGCCCTTCGGCATAGTCGGGATTGTGGACGAAGCTGACCGGCAGGTTGGCGAGCACGGCGCGGACGCGATCGCGCTGGTGGCCGGTGACGACGACGATCGGCCCGGCCTGCGAGGCCAGGACCGCGTCGACGACGATGCGCACCAGCGGCCGTCCGCCGATTTCGGCCAGCAGCTTGTTCGGCCCGCCCATGCGGGTCGAGCGGCCGGCGGCCAGAACGACAGCGGCGATCTTGGTCCCGTGCGACGTGGCAGCGGGGTCGGAGGGCTCCTCGCGCGGTTGCGGCCGCGTCACGATCTCCATCAGGAGGCCGCCGACGCCCATGCCGGCGACGTCGGTGCTCGTCACCGGCAGCCCGCACATCAGGCGCGCCAGGACCCAGTCGAAGCCGTTCTCCTTGGGGCTGCGGGCGCAGCCCGGCGCGCCGAGCACGGGCCGGCCGCCGACCTCGGCGATCATCAGGAGATTGCCGGGATCGACCGGCATGCCGAAGCGCGCGATGCGGCCGCCCGCCGCTTCCACGGCCGCCGGAATCACGTCGCGCCGGTCGGCGATCGCCGAGGCGCCGAACACGATGACGAGCTCGGCCCCCTCGGCGAGCACGCCGGCGATCGCCTGCGTCACGGCCTCGGTCTCGTGCGGCACCTTGCGCTCGGCGACAATGGCCGCGCCGGCCGGCGCCAAGCGCTCGGCCGTGACCCGCAGCGTCTTCTCAATCACCTTGTCGGCGAGGCCGGGCAGCAGCGTCGAGACGACCGCGACCTTCTTCACGCGATAGGGCGCAACCCGCACCAGCCCCGACGACACCGCGAGCGCGGCGTCGCGGGCCGCGCCGTCGACCGCGAACGGGATGATCTTCGCGGTCGCCACCATGGTGCCGACGACCACGGGCGCATAGGCCGGCAGCGTCGCGAAGGTGATGTCGGGATCGACGGCGTTGAGGCGATCGACACCGTCGCGGTCGACGACCAGCACGCCGGCCGCGTCGGCGAACAGGTTGGCGCGGCCCGTGAACGCCTTGTCGACCCGGATGCCGGGCCCCGCGGCCGCCGCCGCGATGGCGCCCGCCGCCGCGTCCTCGGGAACGTCGCCGGTCTCCGGCCGCGCGACGACGATCTCCGGGATGCCGGCCGCCTCCAGGGCAGCCGCCTCGGCCGCGCCGATCACGGTGCCCTTCTTCAGGACGAGACCGCCCTGGCGGACCGTGTGCACCACGATGGCGCCCGTCGCCTCGGCGACCGGGACCGGACCGAACTTCATGACGCGGCCTTCTCGCGGGCAGGTGTTCCGTCGGCCGCCTTCGCCGGCAGGCGCAGCCGCGCCGTGATCTCGGCCAGGATCGACACCGCGATCTCGGGCGGCGACACGGCCCCGATGGCGAGCCCGATCGGCGCGTGGATGCGCGCGATCGTCGCCGCATCGAGGCCCGCCGCCGTCAGCCGCTCGACGCGGCGGGCATGCGTCTTTTTGGAGCCGAGCGCGCCGATGTAGAAGCAGTCGCGCTGGAGCGCGTGCAGGAGCGCCGGGTCGTCGATCTTGGGATCATGGGTGAGCGCCACGAAGGCCGTGTAGCGATCGACGTTCAGGGGCGGCAGCGCCGTGTCGGGCCACTCGGCGAGCAGCGGCACGTCGGGGAACCGCTCCGGGCTCGCGAAGGCCGTGCGCGGGTCAATGATCGTCACGTCGTAGCCGAGCATCCTCGCCATCGGGGCGAGCGCCTGGCTGATATGGACGGCACCGGTGATGACGAGCCGCGGCGGCGGCACGTGGACGGTGAGGAAGACGCGGCCCTCCGGCGTCTCGGCCATGCCGCTCTTGCCGGTGCGCAGATGCTGGTCGAGCAGCGCCGCGAGCGGATCGGCCGGCGCGTCCAGGGCGCGCACCAGCCGCTGCGCCCCGGTCGCGACGTCGGTGACGACGATCACGGCACGGCGCGCCGCCCGCTCGGCGTTCAGGCTTTTCAGGATCTCGAGCTTCACGGCGCCGCTACTCCACCTTCTCCACAAACACCCGGATGGTGCCGCCGCAGGAGAGGCCGACCTTCCAGGCGGTCTCGTCGGCGACGCCGAACTCCAGCATCTTGGGCGCGCCGCTCTCGATCACGTCGAGCGCCTCGGAGACCACGGCGCCCTCGACGCAGCCGCCCGACACCGAGCCGAGGAAGCGCCCGTCCTGGTCGATGACCAGGTTGGAGCCGACCGGCCGCGGCGCCGAGCCCCAGGTCTCGACCACGGTGGCGAGCGCCACGCCCTTGCCTTCGGCCCGCCAGTCCTCGGCGGCTTTCAGAATGTCCTCGTCGCGTGCCAGCATTCTTTGGCTCCCTCGCTCGGCGGGCGGGCCGCGCCCGGTGGTCGTCCGGTCAGGCCGCGAGGCCGCGGCCACCGGCGCGCCTGGAGGCCGTACCCGGCTCCGACAGGGCCTGCACCAGGGCCGCCATGCTGTCGAGATTGTGGATCGGATGGAATTCGTCAACATGCGGCAGCATGGTGCGGATGCCGCGTGCCTTGGCCTCGAAGCCGTCGAAGCGCAACAGCGGGTTGAGCCAGACGAGCCGGCGGCACGAGCGGTGGAGCCGGTCCATCTCGAAGGCGAGGCGCGCATCGGTGTCGCGCTCCAGCCCGTCGGTGATCAGCAGCACGACGGCGCCCTGCCCCAGCACCCGGCGCGCCCACTGCTTGTTGAAGGCGCAGAGCGAGGTGGCGATGCGGGTGCCGCCCGACCAGTCCGGCACGGCGGCCGAGCAGGCGGACAGCGCCGCGTCCGGATCCTTGGTGCGCAGCGCCCGCGACACGTTGGTGAGCCGCGTGCCGAACAGGAACGAGTGCACGCGCGTGCGCGCATCCGTGACGGCGTGGAGGAAGTGCAGGAACAGCCGCGTGTACTCGCCCATCGAGCCCGACACGTCGAGGAGCGCGACGAGCGGCGGCGTCCGCTCACCCGGCCCGAGCCGCTTGAGGTCGACGAAGGCGCCGCCGCCGCTCAGGCTGGCCCGCAGGGTGCGGCGCATGTCGATGCGGCGGCCGCGGCGGTCCGGCACCAGCCGACGCGTCTTCACCGCGTCGAGCGGCAGCACCATGCGGCGGATCGCGGCCTGCGCGGCGGCGATCTCGGCCGCGCTCATCTGGGCGAAATCCTTCTTCTGCAGAAGCTCGGCGTCGCTCGCCGTCAGCTTGGCGACGATCTCGGTCTCGCGGGTCTCCGGCATCAGTTTGTTCTTGACGCCCTCGAACAGCGCATCGTTCACGCGCGCCGCCGCCGGCTTCGGCGTCTCGGGCGCGCCGCCCGGCGCCTGCGGCATCATCAGGCTCATGAGCTGCTCGAGATAACCGCGCCGGCGAAAGAAGATCCGGAATGCCTGGTCGAACACGGCGGCGTGCTCGTGCCGCTTCACCAGCACGGCGTGCAGCGTCCAATAAAAGTCCTCGCGGGTGCCGACGCCGGCGGCGCGCAACGCCTCGACGGCGTCGATCACGGCCCCCGGCCCGACCGGCAGCCCGGCCCGACGCAGCGCCCGGGCGAAGTACACGATGTTGTCGGCGAGGCGGCCCTCTACACCGGCTGTCGCGCCCCGAGGCGCGTCCACGCTCTCCGTCATGGCCGGGCTCGTCCCGGCCATCCACGTCCTGGCGTCCGGCGATGCCGCCGCGTGGATGCCCGGGACAAGCCCGGGCATGACGAGGCAGGAGCTGCGGCCACCCGCATCACTCCGCCGCCGTCATGTCGGCGCGGAGCTGCGCGATCAGCTCGCTCGCGCGAGACCCTTGCAGACGCGCGATGTCGTCCTGGTACTTCAGCAGGACGCCGAGCGTGTCCGACACCGTGGCCGGGTCGAGCGCGACGGCGTCGAGCTCGGTCAGCGCGCCGGCCCAGTCGAGCGTCTCGGCGACGCCGGGCGCCTTGAACAGATCCTCGCGCCGCAGCGCCTGGACGAAGCGCACGATCTCCTCCGACAGCGTCGTCGAGATGCCCGGCACCTTGGTGCGGACGATCGCGACCTCGCGCTCGGCGCTCGGGTAGTCGACCCAGTGATAGAGGCAGCGGCGCTTGAGCGCGTCGTGGATCTCGCGCGTGCGGTTCGACGTGATCACGACGATGGGCGGATGCGCGGCCTTGACCGTGCCCATCTCCGGCACCGTCACCTGGAAGTCGGCCAGCACCTCCAGCAGGAACGCCTCGAACGCCTCGTCGGTGCGGTCGAGTTCGTCGATCAGCAGCACGGGGGCGCCGCCGGTGTCCGGCTCCAGCGCCTGCAGAAGCGGCCGCTTGATCAGGAATTCTTCCGAGAAGATGTCGTGGGTGAGCCGCGCCCGGTCGACCGTGCCTTCGGCCTCGGCGAGCCGGATGGCGATCATCTGGGCCGCGTAGTTCCACTCGTAGACGGCGCTCGCGACGTCGAGCCCCTCGTAGCACTGCAGCCGGATCAGCTTTCGTCCGAGCGTGCTGGCGAGAACCTTGGCGATCTCGGTCTTGCCGACGCCGGCCTCACCCTCCAGGAAGATCGGCCGGCCCATGCGCAGCGCCAGGAACAGCACGGTCGCCAGCGACCGGTCGGCCAGGTAGTCGGCTTGCGCGAGAAGACTCTGGGTCGCGTCGATCGACGCGGGCAGCTTGGTCAACGGAACGTCCTTCGCGGTGGGCAACGATACGCGGCGCCGAGTATGCCCCGAACCCTCTCCCTCAGGGAGAGGGTCGGGCGCGCGCGCAGCTCGCGACCGGGGTGAGGATTTACGGCATCCGTCGGATGGCTCGGCACCCCCTCACCCGGACTTCGCGCCTGCGGCGCGAAGTCCGACCTCTCCCCGCTGGGGAGAGGTGCACGGAGAGCGCCGCGGGCCAGAGCCGCACGCGAGACGCCGCCCTCACCCGTTCGCGGCGGCGACGGCGCGGCGGGCCATCACGCCGATCAGGTGGGCCCGGTACTCGGCGCTGGCGTGGATGTCGCTCGCGAGGCCGTCGTCCGGCACCGTGATCCCCTCCAGGGCCGCCGGCTCGAAGCGCGCGCTCAGCGCCGCCTCGAAGGCCGGCAGCCGGAAGGCGCCCGAGGTGCCGGCGCCGGTGACGGCGACGCGCACGCCATCCGAGAACGTCGCCACGAACACGCCGACGATCGCGTAGCGTGACGCCGGGTTGCGGAATTTCTGGTACGCCGCCTTCTGTGGGACCGGAAAGCGCGCCTTGACGATCAGCTCGTCGGGCTCCAGCACGGTCTCGAACAGGCCGGCGAAGAAGTCGTCGGCGGCGATCTCGCGCTTGGTGGTGACGATCGTCGCGCCGAGCGCCAGAGCCGCGGCCGGGTAGTCGGCATTCGGGTCGTTGTTGGCGAGCGAACCGCCGAGCGTGCCGCGATGGCGCACGGCGGGGTCGCCGATCAGGCCGGCGAGCGCGGCGAGCGCAGGGATCGCCTGCTGCACGACCGGCGACACGTGCACCTCGGCGTGGCGCGCCATGGCGCCGATCGCCAGCAGGTCGCCCTCCATGGCGATGCCGTTCAGCCCCGCGATCGTATTGAGGTCGACGAGATCCGAGGGCGAGGCGAGGCGGAACTTCATCATCGGCAGCAGGCTCTGCCCGCCGGCGATCGGCTTGGCGTCGCCGTTCTCGGCGAGCAGCGCCGTCGCCTCGTCGAGCGCGCGCGCGCCGTGATAGGTGAATTCGTACATCCGTCCTCTCCACGTTTCGCCTCGCGGCGATCTCGTCTTTCACCTCTCCCCGCATGCGGGGAGAGGGAACACCGGCGCCTCACCAGGCGCCGGCAGTCGCGAGCCCCTACTCCGCCGCCTGGGCGCGTGGGCGGCGTTGCAGCGCGCGCCACACCGTCAGCGCGCTCGCCGGCATCGGCACGTCCTCGGTGCCGAGCGCGTCCGTGACGGCGTTCATCACGGCGGCCGGCGCCGCGATGGCGCCCGCCTCGCCGCAACCCTTTATACCAAGCGGATTGCCGGGGCACGGCGTCACCGTGGTGTCGACGACGAGCGCCGGCAGGTCCATGGCGCGCGGCATCACATAGTCGTTGTAGGAGCCGGTGACGAGCTGCCCGGACTCGTCGTAGACGGCCTGCTCCATCAGGGCCTGGCCGATCCCCTGCGCGATCCCGCCATGGACCTGGCCCTCGACGATCATCGGGTTGATGACGTTGCCGAAGTCGTCGACCGCCGTGAACCGCTCGACGCTCACGCGCCCGGTTTCCGGGTCGATCTCCACCTCGCAGACATGGCAGCCGGCCGGGAACGTGAAGTTCACCGGATCGTAGAAGGCGCCCTCCTTCAGGCCCGGCTCCAGCTCGGCGCCGGAGAACTTGTGCGCGATGTAGGCGTTGAGCGCCACCTCGCCGAACGTCGCCGCCTTGTCGGTGCCGGCGACCTTGAAGGCGCCGTCCTCGAAGACGATGTCGGTCTCGGCCGCCTCCAGCATGTGGGCCGCGACCTTCTTGGCCTTGGCCTCGACCTTGTCGAGCGCCTTGACGATCGCCGACATGCCGACCGCGCCGGAGCGCGAGCCGTAGGTGCCCATGCCGAACTGCACCTTGTCGGTGTCGCCGTGGACGATCGACACATTGTCGATCGGGATGCCGAGGCGGTCCGACACGAGCTGCGCGAAGGTCGTCTCGTGGCCCTGCCCGTGGCTGTGGCTGCCGGTCAGCACCTCCACGGTGCCGGTCGGGTTGACCCGCACCTCGGCCGATTCCCACAGGCCCACGCCCGCCCCGAGCGAGCCGACCGCCTGGCTCGGCGCGATGCCGCACGCCTCGATATAGGCCGAGAAGCCGATGCCGCGCAGCTTTCCGCGCGCCTCAGACTCGCGCTTGCGGGCGCCGAAGCCCGCGTAGTCGGCGAGCTGAAGGGCCTTGTCGAGCGAGGCGGCGTAGTCGCCGCAGTCGTAGCTCATGATCACCGGCGTCTGATGCGGGAACTTCTGGACGAAGTTCTTCCGACGCAGCTCCGCCGGGTCCATGCGAAGCCGTCGGGCCGAGACCTCCATCAGCCGCTCGATCACATAGGTCGCCTCGGGGCGCCCCGCCCCGCGATAGGCGTCGACCGGCACCGTGTTGGTGTAGACGGCATCGACCGTGCAGTGGATCGCCGGAATCGCGTACTGGCCGGACAGCAGCGTCGCGTACAGATAGGTCGGGATCGACGACGAGAAGGTCGACATGTAGGCGCCGAGATTGGCGATCGTCCGCACCCGCAGGCCCAGGATCTTCCCGTCGCGGTCGAACGCCATCTGGGCGTGGGTGACGTGATCACGACCATGCGCGTCGGCCACGAAGGCCTCCGAGCGGTCGCAGATCCAGCGCACCGGCCGGCGCACGCGCTTGGCTGCGGCGAGCGCCACCACCTCCTCGGCATAGATGAAGATCTTCGAGCCGAAGCCGCCGCCGACATCGGGGGCGACGACGCGCAGCCGGTGCTCGGGCGCGACGCCGATGAAGGCGGAGAGCACGAGGCGCGCGACGTGCGGGTTCTGCGACGTGTTCCACAGCGTGAAGCTGTCGCTGCCCGGGTCCCATTCGGCGAGCGCGCCGCGCGGCTCGATGGCGTTCGGCACCAGCCGGTTGTTGACGAGGTCGATGCTGGTCACGCTGGCGGCGCGCGCGAAGGCGTCGCTGGTCGCCGCGGCGTCACCGAGCTGCCAGTGGAAGATCGTGTTCCTCGGCGCGACCTCGTGCAGCTCCGGCGCGCCGTCGCGCTGCGCCGCCGCCGGGTCGACCACGGCGGGCAGCTCCTCGTAGTCGATGACGACCGCCTCGGCGGCGTCGCGCGCCTGCTCCAGCGTCTGCGCGACGATCGCCACCACGGGCTCGCCGACATAGCGCACCCGGTCCACCGGCAGGGCCGGATGTGGCGCCATCTTCATCGGCGAGCCGTCGGTCGAGTGGATCATCCAGCCGCACACCAGCGGCCCGAGCTTGTCGGCGGCGAGGTCCTGGCCCGTGATCACGGCGAGCACGCCGGGCAGCCGCGAGGCGTGACCGGCCTGGATGCGGACGATGCGGGCATGCGCATGGGTCGAGCGCAGGAAGTGCAGGATCGCCTGCCCCGGCCGGTCGATGTCGGCCGTGTAGCGGCCGTTGCCGGTGACGAAGCGGAAGTCCTCCTTGCGGCGCACGGGGGCGCCGATTCCGGTGGCGCTGCTGCCGCTCGGCTTCTGTCCGGTCCCGCTCATGCGCGTCCTCCCGTGAGCGTCCTCGTCGCCGGGCGGCCGCTCTCCGGCAGCCTTCGCCGGCGACGCGATGTGAAACGCGCCGGGGCGGCTACTCGGCCGCTTGCTGGCGCGGGGAATCACCGTCCGCCATGGCGCGGGCGCCGGCGGCGATCGACTTGACGATGTTGTGGTAGCCGGTGCAGCGGCAGAGATTGCCCTCGAGCTCCTCGCGGATGGTGCGATCGTCGAGGTCGTGTCCCTTGCGGCGGACGATATCGAGCGCCGTCATGATCATCCCGGGCGTGCAGTAGCCGCACTGGAGCCCGTGATTCTGGCGGAACGCCTCCTGCATCGGATGCAGCGTGTCGCCGGTCGCGACGCCCTCGATGGTCAAGACCTCGGCGCCCTCGGCCTGGACGGCCAGCATGGTGCAGCTCTTCACCGCGAGGCCGTCGACATGGACGACGCAGGCGCCGCACTGCGAGGTGTCGCAGCCGACATGCGTGCCGGTCAGCCGCAGCGTCTCGCGCAGGAACTGCACCAGAAGGGTGCGGGTATCGACCTCGGCCTGCACGGGCTTGCCGTTCACGGTCATCGACACGACAGGCATGGCACCTCCGACGCGCTCCCGGACCGATGCGGCCGCCGGCGCCCCGGAGGCACCGAACCGCGCATCGACGTATCTGGAATTTTACGGAGTGTGGCCCGCCCTCGCCGTCACGGTCAAGGGCGAGATCGGAATCGCTCCAAGGCAGCGCCGCGGGGGCGCCGGTGCCGCGTCGCCGCGGCCGCGGGTGCGTGTTCGCGGTCCCCCGGGCGGCGCGTCTGGCCCCCTGCGCGGCGCGAGCGCCGGCCGGCTCGCGATTGCGGTTGCATGTTCGGCCCGAGCGGCTAAACATGCGCCCGCCGAGTCCGGCTCGCCGGGCGCGGCGGTGCGGCTGACGCTCTGCGGCGGGTCGCCCGAAGGCCACGTGGCGGAGTGGTTACGCAACGGTCTGCAAAACCGTGTACGCCGGTTCAATTCCGGCCGTGGCCTCCACTCATCTCTCTTCGCCTCCAGATCACTCTGCTTCATCGATCCGCGTTCCCTCGTCCGGCCGCGTTGCGTCTGCGCGCGCGGCGCCCGCGAAACCGCGCGATCGATTCGTTCGCACGACTTGCGCCGCCTCGGCGCCGCAGCGGGAACGATCGACGCGGGCTCACCCTCCGCGAGCGAGCGCCGCCGACACACGCTTCGGTTAATTCGCCGATAACATCGCCGTCCCGGGCCATGCGGCAGCGTTATGCTGCCATGCAGCAATTCCGCTGGGATCAGGCGAAAACCCGAGCTATATCAACCGCACGAAGATTTCATAAGGTGAGACGATGTCGATCACGTATTCGGCCGGGCATGGCGCCCGGCATGGTGTCGTCGCGTTCCTGCGCGACGTCGCGGCGGCCGTCAGCGAAGGACTGGAGCTGGTGTCGCGCTACAAGGCCCTGGAAACCAAGACGGACCGCGAGCTGTCCGCGATCGGCCTGACCCGCGAGGATCTGCCGCGCGTCGCCGTGCACGGCTGGAAGAAGCGCTGAACGGTTGTTCGACCGAGGGCGCTCGTCCGCATCGGCGGCAGCGCCCCGGTCCGTATCCCTGCCTCGGCGTCCCGCCCCCGGACATCGTCCGTGCGCGAGATCGTTCACAGCCGACGAATTCGGGTTGGCAATCGCCCCGAGGTTTTGTTATACGCCCCCTGCCTGAGCCGTGAGGTGCGTGTTCCCCGGTAGCTCAGCGGTAGAGCAACCGGCTGTTAACCGGTTGGTCGCTGGTTCGAATCCGGCCCGGGGAGCCACTCAGCTGTTTCTGGACGTTCGGTACCGTCTCCCGACGTCCCCGATTTGGCGAAATCACTGAAATTTGGCACTATTTTCGGCTGTGGCGGTCTCGGACCGTCCGCCGACATCTCCTAGTTCTGTTGGTACCGGCGTTGGTACCGACGCGGCGGGCGCCCCTGGGACCGGCTTCGGTACCAACAAGGGTTCCCGAAATGCCCCTCAGCGACACAGCCATCCGCTCCGCCAAGCCCCGCCCTCGGCCCTACAAGCTCTCGGATGGCGGGGGGCTGTACCTCCTCGTTGCGCCTACGGGCGCCAAGCTTTGGCGCCTCGCATACCGCTTCGCTGGCCGACAGAAGGGGCTTGCCCTCGGGGCCTACTGCACGGCCGGGACGCCCTCTGAGACGCTTGTCGGGCTGGCGGAGGCCCGCAGTCGGCGCGAAGCGGCTAGGCGGCTGTTGGCTGATGGCGTCGACCCGGCCGAGAGCCGCCGCCAGGAGAAGCAGGCCGCCGCCGCCCCGACCTTCCGGGAGGTCGCGGCCGATTGGCTCACCAGGAAGGTGAAGGGGGAACGCAAGGCCCCGGGCACGGTCGAACGCGCCGAGTGGCTGGTCCGCGAGTTGTCCACAGCTTTGGGCTCCCGGCCGATAGCCGAGATCGAACCTCCGGAGCTGCTGGAGGTCCTTCGCCGCATCGAGGCCCGCGGACACTTGGAGACGGTGGCCCGAATGCGAAACACCGCCTCGCGCGTCTTCCGGTTCGGCATTGCCTCGGGGCTGTGCGGCCGCGACCCGGCCGCCGACCTCAGGGGCGCCCTGACCTCCCCCACCTCGGACCACCGGGCGGCAATCACCGACGCCACGGGCGTCGGCGCCCTACTCCGTGCAATCGACGGATACTCCGGGCAGGCGGTGACCCGCCTCGCCCTCCACTTCATGATCCTAACGATGGTCCGCCCGGGCGAGGCGCGGTACGCGGAGTGGCCCGAGATCGACGGCTCCGTCTGGAGTATTCCCGCGGCGAAGATGAAGCGCCGGCTCCCGCACAGGGTCCCTCTCAGCCGGCAAGCCCTCGCCGTATTGAAGGAGCTGCGCGTCCTGACCGGCAATGGCCGCCTGCTCTTCCCCTCGACGGTCAGCCGCGACCGGCCGATTTCCGAGAACACACTGACGACCGCCCTCCTCCGGCTCGGCTACCAACGGAGCGAGGTGAGCGCTCACGGCATGCGCTCGACCGCCAGCACGATCCTCAACGAGAGCGGATTGTGGAGCCCGGACGCGATTGAGCGGCAACTCGCCCACGTTCCGCGCGACAAGGTGCGCGCCGCTTATCACAGGGGCGAGCATTGGCCCGAGCGTGTCAACATGGTGCAGTGGTACGCGGACCACCTCGACGAGCTTCGGAGTAATCGCAAGGTCGTGGCATTCCGGCACACCGCTGCGGCGGCGGAAGCCTGAGCGCGACGTCTCCAGGCTCCGTGGCCGGCCCGGCGACGCGGTGCCCGTCCGATCGCGCGAACCGTCGGACGGGCGTGATGGCCACCAGCACAGGAACGAACCAATGACCACCGCAGGCACGTCTACCACACCCGCGACCACCAGCGACGCCGGCTCGCCCTTCAGCACGATCCTGAAGGCCCACGAAGCCGCAGAGGCCGCGCTGGCCGCGGCACAGTCCGACGCGATCCCGGACCAGGCATTCGAGTTGCTCGTCGACTACAGCAATCAGGTCCGCAACGAGGTCCTGAAGGCACCTGCCGGGAGCATCTCCGATCTGGCGGCCAAGCTCTTCTTGCTCGCGGATTTTTCGGCGACCTACGATGTCTCGCCGGCACCCGGCTTCCCCTACGCCGAGATCGCCGCCTCGATCCGCGAGGATGTGGCGAAGCTGTTTCCCGCGAACTGATCGGGTTGCCCGCGCACGCGGTCGGCGCTACCGTCCGGCCGCCTTCGCATCGCCGAGGGCCTGATCATCCCGAAGCACCGCCGCGCTCGGCACCCGGCCCTCACAGGCCGGGTGTTTCTTTTTCAGGCGGCGCACCCGGCGACGAAGGCGGGACGAGAACCTGATCCGCGGCGAGACCGGCCCGTCCGAACGCGCCCTCCTCACCGCAGAGCGGAAGAAGGTCTACGAGGCGAAGCACCCGGAGACGAAGGCTGGTGGTGATCGCCGGTCGGCCGAGAAGCGATCAAAATCCCAAGTTGGGACTTTGAAGGAGGCCGACGCCTTCGTGAACGACACGGCGAAGAAGACCGGGCGCTCGCGGACGGCGGTGGCCCGTGACGCGACCGCCATTCAGACGGCCGCGGCTCCAGCTCACTGCTCAAAGGGACCGTGAAGTTGACGAAGTGAGACTTGGAACCAACCACTTGGCCAGTGTCCGTGCGGAACGGTGATCGCTTGCACGCTGCCTTCAACATACGTTGTGTGGCCCGTTTGGCGATCATACCCTCGCAACCTGATCAACTTACCCATGTTCCTCAGGGCCAGTTCAGCTTGATGACTTTCAACAATGATCGTCGTCACTTCTGCATCTCCATCTTCGAGAAATTGACGTCAAATAGCGCACCTCGCACGTCTGACGACGGCGGGTCTCGATCGGAATGGAAGGATACAGATATCGGTTCGTCGCTGTGGCTAACGCTGTAGCTGGGCAGTGCGCGCGACGCCGTGGCCAGAGACATGGTTGCGGTTTGGCTGCTCGTCCAGAGGGCTGTCGGAGTTTTTTTTCGGCGCCAACCTCACCCTAAAGGTCTCACGGCCGGCAGCAGTGCATCCGTGCTGTCCGGCTCGTGAGGATGCGCCGCGAGGCAGCGCACCACCAATATGACGACGAGCTGGCATGGTGTCCAGGGCCGGGCCTCTCTAAACCCGCTCGCCTTCGTGATCAGACGCGCCGCGGATAGTCGCTGTAGCTGTTGTGGGCCGTCCGCGTGCCCGCGGCGCGCGGCGCACCCCCGCCGCCGCCGGACAGCGACGCCGGAGCCGGCGCGATGCGGGGGGCGACCACCGGCGAGGCGCGCATGCCGGCGAGCGCGTTCAACTTCGCGTGGACCGCTTCCAACTTCTGAAGGGTCTCGTCCAGCCCGACCACGCGGACCTCCGGCGTCGCGCTCTTGGTGCCGAGCTGGTCGATCGCCGTGCCGGCGTCGGACGCCTTCTGCTTGATCTCTTCCGACTGCCGCAGCGGTTCGGCCGGCGAGACACCAGGGCGCGGGACGGCGGTCGGCGTCGTGCCCGTGAAGGGCTGCGCCGGACGTACACCAGGGCGGCCACCGCCAGGGGCCGGCGTGCTGTCGTCGAAGCCCATCGGAGGGATGGCCGGCGGCAGCGGCGTGGCCGGCGTCACCTTCGACTTACCGAGCCCCGGGACGCGAGACCTCCACTTTTCCAGGGCGTCGCGGCGGGCCTGCAACGCTTCGTCCTGCTTCGTGACGACGGGCTCGTGCTGGCGCAGCCGGATCGCTTCAAGATCGAGGCGGGCGCGCTCGCGTTCGATGCGGGCCGTTTCGAGCTGGCCGCGGAGGCGGTCGGCGGTCCACCGCGCGAACGGGCGGCCCGCCTTCTGATCACGTTCGGCTGCGGCAAGGCGTTCCTCGACCCGGCGCACGTTTTCCTCGGCGGAGCGAGCGCGGTACTCCGCCGTCTGCTGCGCATGCTGGCGCCACAGGTCGCGGTCCGCTTCGGCACGCCCCTCCGGCGTCGCGATCTTGTTGAGCGCATCCGACACGACGTTGAGCCGCGAGGCGACGCCTTCCAAGAGGCTCGACACGCCGGCCGCGTCCAGCGATCGGCCCATCGCAGCCCATGCCAGCGTCCAGCTATCCGACAGACGCTGAACCGCAGCCGCAGCGTCGTTCGTCACCTTCACCACGTCACGGTCGACGGTGCCGAGCGCCTTCGTCTTGATGTCGTTCCTCAGCTTCTCGCGCTCTTGCCGGAAGCGAATGATCGCCGAGACCGCGTTGCGGCTGTCGATCTCGCCGAAGAACTTCGGGAGCTGCGACAGGTCGCCCTTGACCGCCTTCTCGGTCAGCTCGGCGATCACATCGAAGAGCTGGCGCCCCTCCCGCTGGCCCTTTTTCAGCCCCTCTTCGAGATCGACGCCAGCCTCTTTGAAATTTTTCTGAACGTCCTTCGAGTAGATTTTGGAGAGCAGATCACGAACACCGTTGAACGCCTGTTCCGAGTTTCCCGTCTGCTTCCGCACGATCTGAAGTGCCGAAAACAGGTCGCTCAGGCTTTCGACGCCGGTCTGTCCGACGTTGTTCCACGCGGACGCGAGCGACGGCATGAACTGCGCCATGTCCTTCAGCTCGAACTGGCCCGCCTTGCCTGCGTACGCCATGCGATCGAACGCCGTTTGCATCTCCGCAGCCGAGATTTTCAGGTTCGACGCCATCGCACCCGATGTCTTCGCCACGTCGTCGACCGCCGCGCCGGACGCCTGTGCCGTCTTCACGATCGGACGCATCAGCGCCACGGCGTCAGAAAGGCTGAGCCCTTGCGTCACCAGCGCGTCGAGCCCCTTCGTCGCTTCGGCCTGCGCGACCCCGTACTCGGCGGCCAGCGCGTGAACCTGACGGCGCGCGCTCGCCACTTTGTCGGCGGACGCTTCGGCCGTGATGCCGAGCCGGGTCCACAGGCGGTCAAGGTCCGCATGATCGCGGAACCCCTGCGTGACCTGTCGCCCGAGCGCGTAGCCGCCGATCCCGCCGAGCATCATTCGAAGGTTGGGCGCCATGGGCATCAGCATGCCGTCGCGCGGGGCACCGGCGCCGAGCCCCCGCCGGCCGACCATGGCGCCGTTCACGGACTTCGCCGCGCCCTCAATCCCGCGCAGTGCGGCCGCAATGTTCTTGGCCGGGCCGGACGCTTGGTCGATGAGCTTGATTACGATCTCTGCGCTTCGTGCGGCCATTCTACAGCCCCCTTCTGATCACTTCCTCGGCGCCGACGTGGTGCGCGTCGACCAGACCACGGGTCCAGACATTCGTCCGCATCGGCGGATGCGCCGTCACCGCCCACTCGGCACGCGGCCACTCTAGATCGCACTCGGCGAGCCGTTCAGCCTCGGCCGCTACAGCCGACCAGCTCACCGGCGTCTCGTTCCCGGCGAGGGCGGCGCCGTGCGGATCGCGATGCGCGACGGCGACCCAGAATAGACCGTCCTCCGTGCTCGGCGCGGCGATCATGAAGGTGCGCGACACGTCGCCCCCAATGTTGATCTCGACCGTGACGGCATGCTCGGGCGGCGGCGTGTGGAGCGCGAACAGACGGTCGACCGGCGGCGCGGCGTCCAGGGCCGCCCGCTCGGCCTGCATCTTGTCGGCAAGCTGGCGGAAGGCGCGGCCGACGACGGCCCACGCCTCCCGGCGAATGTGATCAGGATCAGGCATCATCCACCACCTTCTGTTCCGCCGTTCGGCCCATCTCGGCAGCGGCAGCAGCGAGGCGCTCCCTCGTGTCCCGGACGGCCTCCTCAATCTTCCTGCGCAGCACGAGGTCGCGGCCGCCGATACGCGCGGGCCACGCCTCGATCTCGGCCACGAAGAGACCGCACAGGGCGTCAATCGTCTCTTCGTACTCGTCGAGGTCGACGAGCTGCCCCTTCATGCGCGCGAGCTTCAAGCGAACCATTTCCGCCTGCTGGCGCCGCAGCTCGGAATGCGCCGCGCTCACGGTTGCGCGCGAGCCGGGGCGCTTCAGGTGCGAGACGTAGGAGCGCGTCGCGTCGGCGGCATCGTAGCTGCCATCGGGCCGGCGACGGATCACCCCGGCATCGGTCAGCTTCGCGACCGCCTGCCGCGTCACGCCCCACAGCTCTCCAAGCCCGGTTGCGCTCATCACCAGGACCGGAGCCTTTGACTTCATCGGCATCTTCATGCCACCCCGCAACGGAACCGCAGATATCAGAAGGCCAGATACGTTCGTTTCCCGGGCTGCGCGCGCACCGCGGGCCTGCCCTTCCGGCAGACGGTCCCTAGACCCCCGCCCACCCCATCAGCGCCCTCGCGTGCCCTCTGGCCGCCTTCATGCGATGCGCCTTCATGTTCCTGCCCGGCGCGCGCGAGCGCGCCACCGACCGCGGCAGAGCCCCGGGAAGGGATGCGGTCCACCCCCCACACCGCGCCGACGCGACGGCAATGGTCGCCCTCTCCGAGATCGGCGAGACGGAGCGGCGGGCGGTTGCGAGGCAGAGGGGCCTAGTCGACCTGACCGGCGCGCTGCCGAGCGTGTCAGTGCTCGGGTTCTGCGGCCGCGCTCGGCACGTTCTGAAGTCGAAGGGGCCGGGCGTCGCCCGCCCGCCCGGCCCCCTCTCGCGCGTCGCCGCTTGCATCTGCCCGCCCGAGGAATGAAGCGAACCGGCCCTGCGGCGGCGCACCCCAGCCGGAGCCGCGGGCTGCCGGTCGGGATTGCTGGTCTCCATCTTCACGCACCGCTTCCGGGAGAGACCGCACCACCGTTGCGGATCGCTCCGGGATGCTGGCCGCTGTTCGCGGCGGCGATCGCCTTGGCCCAGCCCGACGAGTTCCCGCTCACCGGGCCGGCCGGCACCGTGCTGACCGCATCGGAGAAGCCGTGGCGGGCGACCAGTTCGCGGTTCGCCTCGGCGACGGCGCGCGCCCACCCGGCCCGGCCGGACGGGGGCATGATCTTCTCGTCGGCGGCAGCCGTCTCCAGGCCGAGGCCGGCGTTCGCCTCGGCGACCGCGCGCCGCCAGCCGGCCGCGATCCGGTCGCGGTGCCCGGCGATCGTCGTGTCGTTGTGCATCAGGCTCACCTTGTGCGTCTTGGCCGCGCTGGACTGCATCGAACTGATCACCGTGTCGAGCGATGCGACACGATCGGCGAGCAGCTTGGTGATGGCCTCGCGGTCGCCGGTCCGCGGGTTGGCGTAGGCGTGGAAGACGCTGGCCTCGGTGGCGAGCGCCTGCTCGACCGAGAGCTTCGGCCGCCCGGCGGCGACCTCGTGCGCGAAGACCGATCGGAGATCGTCCACGCTGGCCTGGATGCGGCCGCGCACGTCATGCGGCAGGGGGCCGAAGGGGTGCCCGTCGACCTTGTGGCGGCCGGCGTGGATCAGGGAGACGTTGAGCCCGAAGTCCTGGAGCAGCTTCGACAGGTCCAGGTGCATCGTGTAGACGCCGATCGAGCCGACCAGGGCCAGCTCGTCGCCGAGCACGATCTCGTCGCTCTGCGCCGCGAGCCAGTAGCCGGCCGAGGCCGCCATGCTGGTGACGTGCGCTACCACAGGCTTGCCGGCGGCGCGGGCCTCGCGGATCGCGCCGGCGGCGCCGAGGATGCCGTCCACGGTCCCGCCCGGCGAGTTGATCGCCGTCACGATGCTGCGAACCTGCGGATCGAGCGTCGCCCGGCGCACCTCCTTCGCGATCGCGTCGTAGGACGTGAAGCGGGCGCTGCCCATGTAGTCGCCGCCGGAGAGCAGCGCGCCACGGATCGGGATCACCGCCACACCGTTCTGGACGGCATAGCGCGGGCCGCTCGTGCCGTTTCCGGCGCCGGCCGCCGCCTGCGGCGCGGCCGCGGTGCTCTCGGCCTCCAGGTACGCCTCCCGGATTTCCAGGGCGTGCGGCTCGTAGACGAGGAGCGGCCGCGCCGCGAGCGCCGCCGGCCACGCGGTGATCGAGGGCGAGGGCATCAGTTCTCCTCCCCGTTGGTGACGACGATGCCGAGCAGCGCCGGCACGGCGACGTCGGAGCGGTGCGCGATCGGCGTGCCCTGCTCGGCCGCCAGCTCGACCAGGGCGACCTCTTCCCGTTCGGCAACGAGCACGTCGCGCTCGATCTGCGCGAGCTGGTCGGCGCGCTCGGCGTCGTTGAGGGCGTTCGCGTCGTCGGCGATCGCGTCGACCTCGTTGCAGAGCTTCTTCACGAGTGCGTCGCGGTGGAGCCACGCCACAACGGCGAGCGCGTCGTGAACGGTGGTCGAGCCGACGCCGGCACCCGCGATCCCGACGTGCACGGTTCCGGTCGGCCATCGGACCAGCTCGCCCCCCTCGATCGCCCCCGACACGTCCGGCGCACCCGCCTCGGCGATGCGGCTGATCTCGGCCACCATGCGCGCTTTCACGATTGCGCTCGGCACCGGCGCTGCCTCCACGCGCCGCCGATCCGCCGTCAGTTCGCGGACGCGGCGGCGACGCGCTTCGATCATGTCGAGGACGCTGCTCTTCTTCGGCACCACGGGCGGGGCCGAGATCGCGTCGGAGACAATCGCCGAGTGCGGCAGTTCCTTCAGCCAGCTCTCCACCCGGTGGACAAGGCCCGACACCGCCGCCGCCTTGTCCGCGCGAGTGGCGTGAACCACGGCAAGCTCGGCGATCTCCGCCGCGGCCCGCTCCATGGAGGCATTCAACGCCTTGACGCGCTGGTCGTCTTCAGACGGTCGCACTCCGGGATAGTGGCGCAGCCGCGCCAGCTCGCGCTCCGCTTCGCGGCGCTGGTCGCGAAGGTCGGCGAGCCGGTCGCCATGGTGGTGAGCGGCGGCGCGCGCGTCGGCGGCAGCGACACGGAACGCCCGGAGGCGTTCGGCGGCGAGCGGCGGGAGCAGGTCGATCGGGTCGGGGCGCTCGCCGGGCCGGCGGCCGGCGGCCACTTCCGCGACGAAGACGCCGGAGGGAGCGTCGGTCATTTTGAGGTCTCCACGTCGTTGAGCTGATCATAACTATGGAGGGCCCTCCGGTTCACGAAAACACCACGCCGCAACGCGCGACGGACCGTCTCCGGCGAAGGGACGTGATCACGAATGCTCAACACCTTCCACCAGATCGCAGCGGGCCGCCCCGCGTGCCGGGTCGGCACCTGATCGGCGAGGCGTTCGCGCACCCACGCGCTCGCCGCGTATCGAGCGATGCCGGCGGCGATCTGCGTCGCCGCCTCGCGTTCGGTTGCATCCGGCCAGAATTTCTCCCGAGCCGTCCTGATCAGATCGTCCCGGGCGGCGAGCGCGGCGAGGGTCTCGGGCAGCCGCCGGCCACGGCCTCGCGGCAGCTCGCCCGCCCCAGGCGAGACGGCGCCACGGGCGCCGCAGGTCAACTCGACCGCGCCGGGCCACTCGACACCGTCCCGCCCGCTGGGGCACAACAGCGGTGGCGTTGGCGGCGCCGTGGCATCATCTATGATGGAGACCACGGGAGCGGACGGGGTCACTTCCGGGCACCGCTCCCGGTCCGGGGCGGCGGCGGGCGGGGCGTGCCTCGGGGGACGGAGTACCCAGACGGGACAGGCTGGGGCTCGACGCGCTTCTGATGCTGCTGCCGCTGGTGCAGCGGGCGCCGGATGCCGTCCCGCCCTTCGGTCTTCTCAAGTCGCGGAATGGTGCCGGCTCGTTCCAGGCGATCGCGTATGTCCTGGACGAAGTTGCGAGCGACGGCGAGACGGGCCGCGATGGCACGGTTCGACTGATCCGGCTCGTTGGTCAACTCGACCGCGACCAGCCGGCGCTTCTCTGCGTCGCCATACCGTCGCAGCTGTTCAACTACGTTGCCGGCGGCATCAAGGACCTGCACTCGGATGCTTCGCATGCTCGACCCGATCAGGACTGAGCCGACGCGTGAGCGTCGCTGGTCGTCATGTTGATCATATTCGAAACCTCCAGTTTGACGTTTGCCCGTGAGCCTCTCGCCTGATCGAGCCAGAAGTTGATCTGTTGAGATTGGCTTTTCGGGACGGGACAGAATTTCTTGTCCCTATGTCCCTGTCCTTGTCCCTCGTCGCGTCCCGGCGCGACGCCGATTTCGCGCCGCTCGCCGTTCCTGTTGGGTAATCGGAGAGGAACAGTTCGTGACGGTTGGAGAGAGGTTCTGAGCTGACAGCTTCGCCTCTGAGGGCGAGCTATCAGCCACGTGACGGCCGGAGCCGAGGACGTCGCAGACAGGCGGATCAGAGCACCTCAATGGAGGTAGGCCGGGGTTGTGCTGTCGGCCTTTACGCTCTGCTTATCAGCGCGGGAACATCGCGCCGCTGATCCGCCAACAGCACGACTACCTGAGGGTCGGCGCGAGCCGGCGCCCTCTCCTGGGCGACCACTCGTCGCCCTTCAGCCGGTGCCCTCCGGCGGGTGCACCCGCGGTCATGCTCCCGCGGAGTTGGCGCAGACGTCGCGCTGGCTATGTGAGCTTGAAGATCACCAGCGGGTCGGTTATCTGAAGGATGCCGATCCGCCGGCATAGAAGTCACGGCTGGCCACCTTGCCCGGGTGGCCGGCCGTTTTCGTTACGCCGCCTTGCCACCTTCGATCTGGCGGCGGAGATAGTTGTCGAGGCTCGCCTCCACGACGCGGCGCGCTTTCCCGAGCTTCACGGTCTCGAAGGCACCCTGCCCGATCAGCTTGTAGATCGACGAGCGGCTGATCCTGAGGCGCTGGCGCGCCTCGTGGACTGTCAGAAGCGTGACCGGTGTACTCGTCATGTTCATCTTTACAGCCTCTCAGATGGGACGGAATGGACGACAAAGGTACAGCGCGCACGGCAATCGACAAATCCGTCCCCTTAACGAAAGGACAGATATCGCGTTGTCTAAAGTGTTATAATTTCTCGTTTTTTTAAAACTCGGACGCACAAAATACCGTCGCAGATCGACCCAAGTGGGTGTCTGTCAGACCAGCGACCGGCTCTTCGATGCGGCAGACGTGCAGCACCTCGCCGAGAGCCTTCGCGCGCGTCGCGTCCTGCTGGACCGCCCGCTCGGATCGGCCGGTCTGCCGGGCGGCGTCCTTCGTGAAGCGGTCGGGGGGCGTATCGTCGCAAACTCTGCGACGAGTTGCCTTCGCCCTGCCCGGCCCGGCCCGCCTTCCTTCGTTGGCTTCGTCTCCGGGTGCACGTCCTCGTAGACCGCCTTCCGCCGCCCGGTGAAAAGCCAGTTCTGTAGGAACGTCTCTTGGCGCTACCGGCGATCAGCCGGTGCAGACACAATTTCTGCGTGCCTCGGCCTACTCCACAATTGCCACTCCGACAATCTTGCGATAATCAGCAGTACATGCCCGGGTCGACCGTCACAGATCTCGTTTTCAAAGAAGCGCTGCCTCAGGAGTTTGGACCCTGTCCTCCCTCCAGCGCTATCCGTCGTGGGTACGATGAAGTTTGGAGGTATGTTCAATCAAACCCTCCAGGTGACAACGACTTCAACTCCTTCGCCTCCGAAAAGCCGCCCCCTTACGGCGTGTCGCCGTGCAAGTGGGCTGCTTGCTCGCTATGGCTTAGCTCAACCGGCGATTACAAAGCACTCCCCAAAGTTAAAAGAAAATATAATTATGTAGCAAAAGTCCAGATAACCGCTGACTGTGGATATACACAACGCGAAGGGAACCATATCTCTTTCTGGAGATTCTCAAACTTCTCGCCGACCATTATAGATGTGTATCCACTATGAAACAGCCGGGCAAACGAAGCGATAAGCCGCACGCCCAGCTTTTATATACGCTCGTCTATTTGGATGAGCCTCAAGTCATACTGCTGGACCACGGGAATGACGCCAAAATTATTGCGGTGGCGATCGAACGCCCTGATATGGTTCATCCTTTTTTCGGCGCAGAGATTTCAGCTGCACAATGGGAGCGCTATCGAAGGGAGTACGTAGACCTCCGGTACCTTTTTCTCCATCCACGCTGGCGAAAATGGTATTTCATCGACCTTGGAGCAGCGGATAGCGACGGTAACGTGCCTCTCAAATCGGCTACGTCCGAAGAACGTCAAAATGAAAGCTTTCTACCCTCTCATGGTTTTTTCGCGCGGGCTCACACCTGCGCGCCTGAGGAGTTACCCACGGCAGTTCTGCAGACGAAGAAGTACTCGATCGACGGGTCCTGGGAACCTTCCGAACTTTCGCTTTTCTTCGCGCGGATATACGATCTTTATTCTTTTTTTCTGGGAATGCAGAAATTCTCCTCAGAGGAGACGACAGATGATCAAAGAAAGATCTTGATCGACGCATTCGGACGCAACTCGTTACACAGCGGATTTAATTACGTGCACTTTTATGGAGACCTGAAGGGGCTACTAAGCTTGGATGAGCGCCTGTCAATGGGAGCAATTGTCAAGCAGTCTCCCGGATTTGTCGACGTTCGTGGCGTAGGCGAAGTCCTAAGTGAGGTTTCACTGTCCTACACGAATTTTATTAACAATTACGAGGACCTCAGAGATAGCTACAATATCCTCCATAAATATCTCTCTAGTGCTAAACTTTTGCGGCGAGCAGACGCCCGTTACGATAACAATAGCCCAATAGCAGCACACATCAAGCAACTCAGCGAGCCGCTTTGCAGCCTCCTCGCGTTGGAATACGATGTGATTTATCGGCTAACTGGAGGCAATCACCTATTGGTAGCCAAAATACTGCTTTCGCACTTCAGACGCTTGGCCCATTACGCTATATTTTTCGACGAAGGTCGAGTAAGTTTTTCATCTACCCTACATGTCAGCGACATAGCGTAAGGTTATCGCTTCGACCGGCGCCAGCCGGCTCGGATAGCGTCCTGTTCCAAACAGAACCACCGCTTCCCCTTCGCGGGCGTCATCACGACCTTGTCGTAATCGACCATTCCAGGGAGGTGGAAAATGCGCTCGCCGTTTCGGTTCACGTTGCCCTTGATCTCGCAACCCGGAGCGGGCTGCTCCAAGCCTGCCGATGCACCGGAAGGCGGGGTCGGCCGTGAGATTGGGTCGGTGGTCGGAGGTGGTCGGACCGGTTCTGGCGTAGCACCACGGGCGATCCGGCGGTGCTCCCATGGCTCAACGAATTCGCCCGACCACATCCCGGCCCGCTTCGCCTTAGCCACGTCCTCCTCTGGCACGTAGCGGTCGGAGTAGCGCCGGAACGCGAGGGCGAACCCGGCCCTCACCATTCCGGCATTCACCTCTGCACCGCCGGCCGTGCAGACCCCCAGGGCTCGCCCGTATCGGTCGCGCCCCACCACGGTGCAGGACACCGGCCGGTCCCGGATCAGCGATCGTAAGGCGCTGGTGGCGAGGGTGCCACACGGCCAGCTCTTCCCCGCACGTCGGCAGCTCTGGTCTTTCTCGGGCGCGTCGATCCCTTCAAGCCGGACGTGCTCGCGGCCGACAACGATGGTGTCGCCGTCGACCACGCGGGCCGGGCCGGCGATCGGCAGCTCGGTGGCTGCGGCCGGGGCGATCGCCGGCAGAGCTGCGACGAACAGCCGGAGCATGCCGAGCTTCATTGCGATCTCGCGCCCCGCTTGGCGCGCGCGGCTGCGCCTTTCGCTGCGGCCTCGTCGGCGCCGACGTTCGGCCCCTCCGCCGTGCAGCGGGTGGTGGGCGGGCTCCCGCAGGTCTTGCCGATATCCTTCCACCCGACGCACCGACCGTCCGGGTCGCGATAACCAGGCCCGCCGCGGCAGCCGCATCCGGAGCACGATTGTGCCGCGGACGATGTGATGCCGAACACCAGAGCGAGGGAGAGGGCGGCTCCGAGCAGGTGCTTCGCCACAGGTTCATTCCTTGGGGGGCTGGTCTTCCTCTGGCCAGTCGTCGGGAAGATTGCCGATCAGCTTGGCGAGCTTGATCATCGACGCGCCGTCGCCCTTGGCAAGCTCCGCATCCCACGCTTCGCGAAATTCGCGAGCCCACCGGGGGCCAGCGACGGGACGGCTCCCGCTCGGCATCCGCCGAGAGCCCTGCCGGCGGCGGGGAGGAGGAAGGTGCCGCATGGCTCGCCTCTGTTGTGAACGAGCCATACTACCATAGTTGCTCTCCGGCGCTTGGCCGACCGTCGTCGGGTCTCTACCCTCGCCGGCCTCTCGGATCGGGTGAACCTCTGTGGGCGTCCGCGACCGCATACCCCGCATGCTCGCCCGCCTCGCGGGCGCTGCCGATGACGCGGCCCGGCGCGAGCAAGCGCGCGAGCTGGTCGCCCGCTGGAACGCCGAGCTGGCGGCCGGGGCCATGCCGCTCTGGTCGCCCTCGATCCGCGGCGCCCTGGTCGCCGGGACGCCGTGGTTGGAAGTGCTGTGCCCGGCGTGCTCGACGATCGGCGCCGTCGACCTGCGGCGGCTCGACCGGCACCCGGAGGGCGCCGTCGCCGCCCTGGTGCTCGGCCTCCACTGTTCGCGCTGCGGCCCGCACGCGCCGATGCCGCGCCTGCTTGGGCTGCACGCCCTGCCGCAGACCGGACGTCCCGGTGCCGCCTTGCCGGAGCCGCCGCCCGGCCCGTAGGCTGCCGGGATGTGCAACCTCTACTCCGTCACGAAGGGGCAAGCTGCGATCCGCGCCCTGTTCCGGGTCGCCCACGATCGGGCCGGCAACTTGCCGCCCATGCCCGGCGTCTTCCCGGACTACGCCGCGCCGATCGTCCGCGTCGGGCCTGACGGACGGGAGCTGGTGACAGCGCGGTGGGGGATGCCGTCCCCCGTGTTCGCCCTGAAGGGCCGAACCACAGACCCGGGCGTGACCAACGTCCGCAACGTCAAGTCCCCGCACTGGCGCCGGTGGCTCGGCGAGGGCTCCCGGTGCGTCGTCCCGTTCACGTCGTTCTCGGAGTACGAGACTACGGCCGAGGGGAAGAAGGTCCCGGTCTGGTTCGCGCTCGACGATAGCCGGCCGCTGGCCGCGTTCGCCGGCATCTGGACGAGCTGGACGTCTGTGAGGAAGGCGAAGGAGGGCGAGATCACCTGCGACGTGTTCGCCTTCCTGACCACCGACGCAAACGCCACGGTGGCGCCGATCCACCCGAAGGCGATGCCGGTGATCCTGCGGTCCGAGGACGAGGTCGACACGTGGCTCCGGGCGCCGGCACCCGAGGCGTTGGCGCTGCAACGCCCGCTGCCGGACGAAGCGCTCCGGATTGTGGCGCGCGGGGACCGAAGCGACGGCGAGAGGGGTGCCGGCTGAGCGGGGTTATGCACAGGCCAGAGCATCCCGGCCGGTTGGTAGATTGGTTGGCACGAGCATCAGAGCGGGACATAAATTTCGTTTTATATTAACGGGTTACGGTGTTTTTTCGGCTCCGGCCCGGGGAGCCACTCAGCTTCGTCTTGGCGTGAAGAAGGCCCGCTACACGGCGGGCCTTTCGCATTTCGGGCGACGCTCGGCACCGCCGCGCCGGTCCGCATGGCCCGGACAATGACGAAGGCCGCTCCGGTGGAGCGGCCTCGAATGTCGCGACCGGGCGCGGCCGGCCTTCGGTGAAGCTGCCGCGGCGGCGGGTTGCCCCGCCCCCGAGCTCACTTCTTGCCGACGTAGATGCGGCACCAGGCGGTCGGGCTGATCTTGCCGTCGACCGTGGCGCAGCCATCCGGCGAACGCCAGTTGGTGCAGTTGTCGCACTGCTTGCCGTCCTTCGGCGTGTCCTGATAGGCGACGGCCTTCTGGGCCATCTTGGCGGACGCAGTCGTCACGCCGGCGCCGATGACGGCGGCGGCACCGGCCGCGGTGGCAGCGGTCTTGAGGAGACGACGGCGGTCGAGATCGGTCGGCTTTTGCATCAGAATCGTCCAGTCGGAGCGTGATTGGAATTATTCCACTCTGCGCTCGCGACCTTACACGATCCTTACAATGATTCCAATCTGAGTGGCGTATTAATACCGCTGGAGCGGTGTCGGGGCGGCCGCTGCCTCGGCGGAGAGGCCCGCGGGCGCCGCCGCGGACGGCACGACGAGACGCGACACCAGCACGCCGATCAGGGTGACGAGGCTGCCGACGCTGATGGCGTTCACGACCAGCATGCTGGCCTGCTGATCAGCCGGGAAGCTCACCAGCGGCGGCCCGAGGCGATCGACGAGCCAGCCATAGGCGACGAAGGGCAGCGCCAGCACGGGCAAGGACACGAGCCGCTCGTGCGGCCGCACCAGCGCGGCGGCGAGCAGCGCGCAGGGGACCAGAAAAAGCTCGAGCCCGCTGTCGCGGCCGACCGCCTTCACGGCGATCAGCGTGTTGGCGACTCCGACCACCGGCAGCAGCAGCCGTCCGGTGAACGAGTTCCAACGCGCCACCGCCGGCACGGCCAGGAAGAACGGCGTCGAGAGCAGCGTCAGCCACACCGGCCAGGCGGCCAACCCGGCGATGGCATGCAGATAGAGCGGATAGAAGGGCTGATTGCCGACCACGACCAGCGCCACCGTCGCGGCGACGCCGGCGAGCGGGTCGTCGACGGTCGCATAGGCGCGCAGCTTGGCCAGGTGGTCGCGCATGGGGCCTCCCGAGGTGATGTCCGGATACGAACGGCGCGCCGGGACCGATCACGGCCCGCCGGGGCCGGCAGCCCGCCTCCCGACGAAAAAGGCCGGAGCCCGTCGGCCCCGGCCTTTCCCGCGAGATCGCGGTTTGCGCGCGACGTGTCGGCGCGGCTCAGCTCGCCGCCGGCGCCTTCACGTCGATGCCCTTGTCCTTCATGAACTGCTGCAGCTCGTTGGCCTGGAACATCTCGCGGACGATGTCACAGCCGCCGACGAACTCGCCCTTCACGTAGAGCTGCGGGATCGTCGGCCAGTTGGAGAAGTCCTTGATGCCCTGGCGGAGATCGTCGTTCTCCAGGACGTTCAAGCCCTTGTAGGGCACGCCCAGATAGTCGAGGATCTGCACCACCTGGCCGGAGAAGCCGCACATCGGGAACTGCGGCGTTCCCTTCATGAACAGCACGACGTCGTTCGACTTCAGCTCGTTCTCGATGAATTGCTCGATGCCCATGGTCGCGTCCCTGGAGGCCGGCCACCCAAGCGCGACCGGACCCGATTTATCGCCCTATGTAATCGCAGTTCTCCCGGCGCACCAAGCCCCTCGGCGCGACTGTGACGATTGGATAGTTGGATTTCAGTTCACTTTTTCGCGGGGGCGTAGAACGTGCCCTCGACCTCGCAGATGTCGTCCTGGTTCAACCGGTCGACCTCGACGATGGTGCGGGGCGGGTACGGCCCCTTCCCCCAAAGCTCCTCCTGGACCTTGTTCACCAGCGGCCGGAACCGGTACATGTCGGTGACGTAGACGACCAGCCGCACCGCGTCGCGCAGCGTCGCGCCCTCCGATTCGGCGATCAGCTTCATGTTCATGAAGGCTTGGCGGATGCGCGCCTCGTCGCCGGCGACGAGCGTGTTGGTGGCCGGGTCGATGCCGCGCATGCCGGCGACGTAGACGACGTCGCCCGCCCGCGTGCCGAGCGCCCACGTCCCCGTCGTCTTGATCCCGCCGGCCGGCGCCAGCGTCTTCACGCCGTTGGGCGAGAGGTCCTGAGCAACGGCGGATGTTGCCGTCTGGCCGAGCGAGAGCACGCATGCGAGCGCCGCAGCCGCGGCGAAGCCGATCCGAGTCATGTCACCTCCGGGGGTTTTTCCGATGCGGCGAACGCCGCACCGGCGAGGGAGCAAGGGACGGGCCAAGTCACCATCCTCGTGTCCCGGACGCGGTGCAACGCACCGCGAGCCGGGACCCAGGGCGTCGGAGACGGCGGTTGCCGCTGCTGTCTCGAAATCGCCCGTGATGACGCCCCTGGGTCCCGGTTCTGCGGCGCATCAGGCCGACGGCCTGACGCGCCTTGTCCGAGACACGCGGCCGTGCACCGGGCCGCGGCCTGGTCGATCAGCCAGGCTGACCCACGACCGATAGTGGCGCCTCACCCCTTCTGCGGCGCCGAGGTCTGCAGCGCCAGCGCGTGCAGGGCGCCCCCCATCTCGGCCTTGAGCGCCTGATAGACGAGCTGGTGCTGCTGCACCCGGGATTTCCCGCGAAACACCTCGGAGATCACGGTCGCGGCGTAATGATCGCCGTCGCCGGCCAGATCCCGGATCGTCACCTCGGCGTCCGGGATGTGGCGCTTGATCAGGGCCTCGATGTCGTGCGCATTCATCGGCATGGCGGTCTTCGCACCCTTCGGTCGCAGCAGCGGTCCCGGTCACTCGGGACGGTTGGACGATCCCGGCTCACATCGTGCCGCCCGCCATGTAGGCGGGCAGCCAATGCTCGAACCTCTCGGTCAGACCCTGTAATTGAAGCGGGCGTTCACCGGAAATCGCAAGTGCGTGCCCGCCCGTGGTCCCCAGCCGCTGCACCGACACGCCGGCGGCCTTTGCGCGCGCCTCGACCGTCGCGGCGGCCGCGGCCGTCGCCGTGACGACATAGCGGGCCTGGTCCTCGCCGAACCAGTAGGCATGCGCCGGCACAGCGCCCGACACGGCCGAATCGATCTGCGCCCCGCAGCCGCCCGCCATTGCCATCTCGGCGACCGCGACCAGCAGGCCACCGTCGGAGACGTCGTGGACGGCGGTGACGAGGCCGTCGGTGATCAACGCGCGGACGAGGTCGCCGTTGCGCTTCTCGACCGCGAGGTCGACCGGGGGCGGCGCCCCCTCCTCCCGGCCGTAGAGATCCCGCAGCCACAGCGACTGGCCGATCCAGCCGGTGGTCTCGCCGAGCACCATGATCGTCTCGCCGGCCGCCTTGAAGGCGACGGTCGCGCTCTTGGCGAAGTCGTCGAGCACGCCGACGCCGCCGATGGTCGGGGTCGGCTGGATCGCCCGGCCGTTGGTCTCGTTGTAGAGCGACACGTTCCCCGAGACGACCGGGAAGTCGAGCGCCCGGCAGGCCTCGCCGATGCCGGCGATGCAATCGACGAGCTGGCCCATGATCTCGGGCTTCTCGGGATTGCCGAAGTTGAGGTTGTCGGTGACGGCGAGCGGCCGCGCCCCGACCGCGGTGAGGTTGCGCCACGCCTCGGCGACCGCCTGCTTGCCGCCCTCGAACGGGTCGGCCTCGCAGTAGCGCGGCGTCACGTCGGTGGTCATGGCGAGCGCCTTCGGCCCGTCCAGCACCCGCACCACGCCGGCGTCGCCGCCCGGGCGCTGCACCGTGTTGCCCATGATGATGTGGTCGTACTGCTCCCACACCCAGCGCTTGCTGCACAGGTCGGGCGTTCCGATCAGCCGCTCGAGCGCGCCCGGAATGCTGGTCTCCGGCTCGATCGAGGCCGGGTCGATCACGGCGGGCTTTTGCGTGCGGACATGCGGGCGGTCGTAGACCGGCGCCTCGTCGCCGAGCTCCTTGATCGGCAGATCGGCCATCACGACGCCGTTCCGCTTCACCACGAAGCGCTTCGACGGGTTGGTCTCGCCCACCACGGCGAAGTCGAGGCCCCATTTGCGGAAGATCGCCTCGGCCTCGGCCTCCTTCTCGGGCTTGAGGACCATGAGCATGCGCTCCTGGCTCTCCGAGAGCATCATCTCGTAGGCCGTCATGCCGGTCTCGCGGCACGGCACCGTGTCGAGGTCGAGCGTGACGCCGAGGTCGCCCTTCGCCCCCATCTCGACCGCCGAGCAGGTGAGCCCGGCCGCGCCCATGTCCTGGATGGCGACGACGCAGCCCTTCGCCATGATCTCCAGGCACGCCTCGAGCAGCAGCTTCTCGGAGAACGGGTCGCCGACCTGCACGGTCGGCCGCTTCGCCTCGGCCGCGTCGTCGAACTCGGCCGACGCCATGGTGGCGCCGCCCATGCCGTCGCGGCCGGTCTTGGAGCCGAGATAGACGATCGGCATGCCGACGCCGGAGGCGGCCGCGTAGAAGATCTTGTCGGCCTCGGCGAGGCCGAGCGCGAAGGCGTTCACCAGGCAATTGCCGTCGTAGCTTTTGTGGAACCGCACCGAGCCGCCGACCGTCGGCACCCCGAACGAGTTGCCGTAGCCGCCGATGCCGGCGACGCAGCCGGCGACGAGGCGGCGCGTCTTCGGGTGACTCGGCGCCCCGAAGGACAGCGCGTTCAGGCAGGCGATCGGCCGTGCCCCCATGGTGAAGACGTCGCGCAGGATGCCGCCCACCCCGGTGGTCGCGCCCTGGTAGGGCTCGATGTAGCTCGGGTGGTTGTGGCTCTCCATCTTGAACACGGCGGCGAGCCCGTCGCCGATGTCGATCACGCCGGCGTTCTCGCCCGGCCCCTGGATCACCCACGGCCCGCTCGTCGGCAGCGTCTTCAGATGGATCTTCGAGGACTTGTACGAGCAGTGCTCGTTCCACATGGCCGAGAAGATGCCGAGCTCCGTGAAGGTCGGGGTGCGGCCGATCAGGGCGACGATGCGGTCGTACTCGTCCGGCTTCAGCCCGTGCTGGGCGATCAGCTCGGGGGTGATCTTCGGCTCGGTCTGGCTCACGAAAGACGCCTTCATATGCTGCACCGCTTCGGGCGAGAGCCATCGCGCGGCACCGCCCCGGCGTCAACCGCGAACAGCGCCGCGGGCCGGCCGGCCCGCCCGCTTGCGCGCATTGCGGCGCTCGGCCACTCTCGGCGAGCCCGTTCCGTTATCGGCCCGCCCTCGTCACCCCCGGAGAGCCGCCGTGATCCTCTACTCGTTCTTCCGCTCCTCCGCGGCGTATCGCGTCCGCATCGCGCTCAATCTCAAGAACTTGCCCTACGAGACTGTCGGCGTTGATCTTTTGAAGAACGGCGGAGAGCATCTCTCGGACCGCTACAAGGCCGTGAACCCGCAGATGCGGGTGCCGGCGCTGGGCCTGCCCGACGGCGACGTGCTGCTCCAGTCGCTCGCCATCATCGATTATCTCGACGAGCGCTTTCCCGAGCCGCCGCTGCTGCCGGCCGACCCGCTCGCCAAGGCGCGGGTGCGGGCCGTCGCCCAGATCATCGCGGCCGACATCCATCCGCTCAACAACACCGGGGCGCTGCGCTACCTGAAGCACCGTCTCGGCCACGTCCAGGACGAGCTCGACACCTGGTCCAAGCACTGGATCGGCGCCGGCTTCGAGGCGATCGAGCGGCTGATCGACCCCGCCCCCTACACCTTCGGGGCGAGCCCGACGCTCGCCGACATCTGCCTCGTGCCGCAGGTCGCCAACGCCCGGCGAATCGCCATGCCGCTCGACCGCTTTCCGAAGATTTGCGCCGTCGAGGCAGCCTGCCTCGCCCTGCCCGCCTTCGACCGCGCCCGCCCCGAGGTTCAGCCCGATACGCCGGCGACCGGGGTTCCGGTCGGCGTCTGAGCCGCAGCCCCCTCCGAACCGCCGGAAAAGCCGCCGGTTCAAACTTTGGACACCATTCCGGCGCTCTGCTCGGACCCGGGACAAGGCCGGATCACGGCCGTGCGCACGAGGGCGGAATGGTGAGAGGGGCAGGCTGGCTCGGCCGGCTGGGAGCGGGCATCGCCGGCGCGGCGATCGCCGGCGCGACGGCGCTGGCGCAGAACTATCCGCCGCCGGCCTATCCGCAGCAGGGTTACCCGCAGCAGCAGGGTTACCCGCAGCAGCAGGGCTATCCTCAGCAGGGCTACGGCCAGCAGCCGGCCTACGGCCAGAATCCCGTCTGCACCCGGCTGGAGGCGCAGCTCGGCATGCTCAATCGCGGCGGCGGCGACCCGGCCCGGGCCGAGCAGTCGCGCCGCTACGAGGACGCGATCGGCAAGCAGACCGCCGACCTCGACCGCATGATCGCCCAGTCGCGCCGGCTCGGCTGCGAGAGCAACCCGTTCCTGTCGCTGTTCAGCAACCAGCCGGCCGAGTGCAGGCCGCTCGGCGGCCAGATCCAGGACATGCGCGACCGCATCACCCGCTCGCAAGCCGAGCTTCAGCGCATCCAGGGCGGCGGCGAATCGGAAGGCCAGAAGCAGGCCGTGATCGCGGCGCTCGCCCAGAACAATTGCGGTCCGCAGTACCAGGCCGCCGCCAACCAGAACCGCGGCCTGTTCGGCGGGCTGTTCGGCAGCAACCCGGCGCTGCCCTCGCCCGACGGCCTGCAGTCCTCGACCTACCGGACGCTGTGCGTGCGGACCTGCGACGGCTACTATTTCCCGATCTCGTTCCAGACCAATCCGTCGCGCTTCGCCGACGACGAGCAGGCCTGCCAGAAGCTGTGCCCGGCCGCCGAGGTGCAGCTGTTCACCCACCGCAATCCGGGCGAGGAGATCGGCCAGGCCGTGTCGCTCGCCGGCCGCTCCTACCGGGACCTGCCGACCGCCTTCAAGTACCGCACCGCGCTCGACCAGCAGGCGTGCTCGTGCCGCAAGCCCGGCCAGAGCTGGGCGCAGGCGCTCGGCGTCTCGCCCGACACCACGGTGGAGCGCGGCGACATCGTCGTCACCGAGGAGAAGTCGAAGGCGATGGCGCAGCCGCGCATCGACGCGCAAGGCCGTCCGATCCCGGCCGCCCGTAAGCCGGCGACCGGCCTGGCGCCGGCCGGGGCGACGGCGGCCGGCGGAACCCCGCCGGGCGCCGCGACGACCCCCTCGGCCGACGCCACCGCGGCCGGCGGCGCGTCGACGCCGATCCGCAATGTCGGCCCCAGCTACGTGCCGGCGCAGCGGTAGCTTCTCCTTTCAGAGCCCCCAGCGGGAGCGTTTCTCACTCCTTCATTCCGAGCGCGGACCGTCAGGTCCGCGAACCCGGAATCCATACCCCCTGTGCTGTTGGCTCTCGGCAGAAGGGGCTATGGATTCCGGGCTCGGCGCTCGCGCGCCGCCCCGGGACGACCGAGGCAGGACACTGTGTCCGCGACACGAAGTCCGGCATGCCCGCGACACGAAGTCCGGCCCAGCCCGGCCGCGCTCCGCGCGGCTCAAAAATCCCCCGGCCGCGCTCCGCGCGGCCTAAAAATCCATCGCGGTGCTGCGCGCGGCCGCGGCGGCGGCGCGGGTGGATTTCGGCTCGGAGTTCTCGGGCGGCGGGAGCGGCACGCCGGGGTCGCGGAACCGGTTGGTGATCGGATAGCGGCGGTCGCGGCCGAAGTTCTTGAGCGTCACCTTGACGCCGGGCGCCGCCTGGCGGCGCTTGTACTCGGCGAGGTTCAGCATGCGCTCCACCCGCACCACCATGTCGCGGTCGAAGCCGTCGGCGACGATGCGGGCGATCGGCTCCTCGCGCTCGACGAGGCGCTCCAGCACGGCGTCGAGCACGTCGTAGGGCGGCAGCGAGTCCTGGTCGGTCTGGTTTTCACGCAACTCTGCCGTGGGGGGCCGCACCAGGATGCTCTCCGGGATGACGACGCCGTCCGGTCCGAGCGCGCCGTCCGGCTTCCAGGTGTTGCGCAGCGCCGAGAGCCGGTAGACCTGAGTCTTGTAGAGGTCCTTGATCGGGTTGAAGCCGCCGTTCATGTCGCCGTAGAGCGTCGCGTAGCCGCACGACATCTCCGACTTGTTGCCCGTCGTGACGACCATCAGGCCGTGCTTGTTCGACACCGCCATCAGGATCACGCCGCGGGCGCGCGCCTGGAGATTCTCCTCGGTGACGTCGCGCGGCAGGCCGGCGAACAGCGGCGCCAGCGCCGCCTCCAGCCCCTCGACGGCCGGGGCGATCGGCAGCACGTCGTACTTGACGCCGAGCGCCTGGGCGACCGCGGCGGCGTCGGTCTTCGACACGTCGGCCGTGTAGCGATAGGGCAGCATCACGCAGCGCACCCGCGCCGGCCCGAGCGCATCGACGGCCATGGCGGCGCACAGCGCCGAGTCGATGCCCCCCGAGAGGCCCAGCACGATGCCGGGAAAGCGGTTCTTCTCGACGTAGTCGCGCAGGCCGAGCACGCAGGCGGCGTAGTCGGCCTCGTCGTCCTCGATCAGCCGGGCGACCGGCCCACCGGCGCAGTACCAGCCGGCCGCGCCGCGCTCCCACACCGTGGTGGTGACGCATTCCTGGAACGCCGGCAGCTGGAAGGCGAGCGAGCGATCGGCGTTGAGGGCGAAGGAGGCGCCGTCGAAGACGAGCTCGTCCTGGCCGCACACCTGGTTGACGTAGAGGAGCGGCAGGCCGCTCTCGGTGACGCGCGCCACCGCGACGGCGAGGCGCTGGTCGGCCTTGTCGCGGCTGTAGGGCGAGCCGTTCGGCACCAGGAGGATCTCGGCGCCGGTCTCGGCCAGGCACTCGACCACGTCCTCGTAGGCACCCCACTCGGTCCAGATGTCCTCGCAGATCGGCACGCCGATGCGCACGCCCCGCACCGTCACCGGGCCGGGCGGCGCGCCGGGGGCGAACACGCGGCGCTCGTCGAAGACGCCGTAGTTCGGCAGGTTGACCTTGAAGCGCACCGCCGCGAGCCGGCCGCCGTCGAGCAGGCAATAGGCGTTGTGGAGCTTGCCGTCCTCGGCCCACGGGGTGCCGACCAGCACGGCGGGGCCACCGTCGGCCGTGTCGCGCGCGAGGGCCTCGATGGTCGCCCGGCAGGCCGCCTGGAAGGCCGGCTTGAGCACCAGGTCCTCGGGCGGGTAGCCGGCGAGGAACAATTCCGGGAAGGCGACGAGGTCGGCGCCCTGCGCGGCCGCCTCGCGGCGCGCGCGGCGCACCGTCTCGGCGTTGCCGTCGAGGTCGCCGACGGTCGGATTGAGCTGGGCGGCCGCGATGGCCAGTCGGTCGACGGGGCGGTCGGCGGAACTCTCGGCGGGTCGGTCGGTCATGGCGTCCGATCTAGAGCATTTTCGGCCCGGTTGAAATCCGGTCCGCCGCCGGACAGTTCCGCGTTCCGCTCCGGTGTAGGGCCGGGCTCGGGAGGCGGCGCATCGGCGCCGCCTTCCTCGCACCGTGGCGAGGGCCTTGCATTTCTTGGTCATTCCGGGGCGACGCACAGCGCCGAACCCGGAATCCAACCCAGGATGAGGAGTTCGCCGCTGGATTCCGGGTTCGCGTCCTTCGGCGCGCCCCGGAATGACGAGTTCTGCAAAGCCCTCGCACCGTCGCGGGTCAGGCGCCGAAGAAGCTCTTGATGGTGCCCCAGATGCTGCGTGCCGGCGCCGGTTCCGCCGCGGCGTCCCCGGCCGGAGCGGCGGACGGAGTCCCGGCGGCGGCCGAGCCGACCTCGGACCGCTTCACCACGTCGGGCGTCATCTCCTTGAAGAGGCCCATCTTGGCGAGCGTCGCCGGCCCCGCCATGCCGTCGGCCTCGAGCCCGTTCTTCTCCTGGAAGGCGCGCACCGCGGCCGCCGTGCCGGCGCCGAACGCGCCGTCGGCGGTCACGGCGAGCGCCGTCTGCAGGCGCTTCACGGTGTCGCCGCGCGAGCCCGAGCGCAGCAGCACCAGCTCGTAGAGCCCCATCTGCACGAAGGTGTCGGGCCCGGCGATGCCGTCGACCTTCAGCCCGTGCGCCTTCTGGTAGTCCTGCAGCGCCTTCTCGGTGCCCGGCCCGAAGCGCCCGTCGGCCTCCACGCCGAGCTTCCGCTGCAACAGCTTCACCGGCTCGCCGGCGAGCCCCCGCTTGAGAATGGCCATCAGCATCTCCCTCTATATTACTGAGTTGAAATCGCTTTCAGCATTTCATTTAGACCCGGGAGGGCGCCCCTCAGCGCCGGCCGATATCGTCGAGCCCGGCCTGGTCGGTGAGCGAGCCGCCCTCGTCCGGGTTCACTTCCAGCGGATCGTCCTGCAGGTGCCCGTTCGGGCTCATCCGGTCGACGGTCTGCGGCAGGTGCTGGGCCAGCACGGCGAGCAGATCCTCGATCGACAGGCCGGCCTGCTGCGACATCTGACCGAGCTCGCGGTCGCCGAGCGCGTTGCGCAGCCGGTCGGGCGACACGTCCATGTTGGCGCCCTGCCCCAGCCACGAGCCGACCTCGCGGTCGAGCCCACCGCGGCGCAGCGCATCGAGCAGGCCGCCGAAGCCGCCGAGGTCGGTGCGACCGAGGATCTGCGAGAGAATCGACGGCAGCGCCGTGGTGTCGAGCTGCCGGAAGGCGCCTTGGACGGCGCCGGCGATCAGGCTGTCGAGCAGGCCCATGGGGTCCTCCGAGGTGTCTTTGAATTTTCCGACGTGTCTTTGAATGTCCGACGTGTCTTGGGGTTCGAGAGCGTTCCATCCGGACCGGCGGCCGGCCGGCACCGTCACGTCAAGCGGCATCGGAGCGCATCTTCGTGACGCCCGTGCGGCGTATTCGGGTCCGGCGCGTTGAGGAGAGGGCGGCCGCCCGGACCGCCGTGCTCAGGATCGTGCCCAATGTCCCTGCCCTCCTCCCCGGATCGCGGCTCCCAGGACCGCAGCTTCCCGGCCCGGCTCCTCCTGGTCGTCGCGACCGGCGTCGTCCTGCTGCTCGCCTGGCAGCTCGCCGACCTGCTGCTCCTGGTGTTCGCCGCCGTGCTCGGCGCGATCCTGTTCCGGGCGCTCGCCGACCTTCTGGCGCGTCCGACCGGGCTCGGCCCCGGCTGGTCGCTGCTCGTCGCCGTGCTGCTGGTGACGGCGCTGCTCGCGGTGGTGTTCGTCCTGTTCGGGGCCACCATCGTGCAGAACGTCGAGACTTTGGCCGAGCAGCTCCCGACCGCCTGGGCGGCGGTGCGCGACCGGCTCGGTGGCGGCGGCTGGGTCGAGGAGGCGATCGACCGCGGCCGCGAGGCGCTCCTCTCCGGCGGGCTGGTGAGCCGGATCGGCGGCGCGCTGGGGCTCGCGGCCGGCGCCGTCACCAACCTGGTGCTGGTGATCTTCGGGGCGCTCTACATCGCGGCGCAGCCGTCGCTCTACCGCGGCGGGGCGCTGCGGCTGGTCCCGCCGCGCCACCGCGACCGCGCCGACCGGACGCTCGGGCGTTGCGGCACGGCGCTGCGCGGCTGGCTGTTCGGCCAGGTGATCGCCATGGTGCTGGTCGGCGTCGTCACGGCGACCGGCCTGTGGGCGCTCGGCGTCCCCTCGGCGCTGGCGCTCGGCCTGTTCGCCGGCCTGGCCGAGTTCGTGCCGATCGTCGGGCCGGTCGCCGCAGCGATCCCGGCGCTGGTCATCGCCCTGTCGGTCGAGCCGACGCTCGCGCTGTCGGTGCTGGGGCTGTTCCTGGTGATCCAGCAGATCGAGGGCAACGTGCTGCAGCCGCTGATCCAGCGCGAGATCGTCTCGGTGCCGCCGGCCCTGCTCCTGTTCGCCGTGGTCGGCTTCGGCGTGCTGTTCGGCGCGACCGGCGTGCTGCTCGCCGCGCCCCTGACGGTCGTCGCCTACGTGGCCGTGCGCGAGCTCTATGTCCGGACGATCGAGGCGGACGAGACGGAGCCCGAACGGATCACGGCGTCTCCGGCACGCCGCGCGAGTTCCTGAGCACCATGCAGGCGCCGCCCTTCTTGGACAGCGTGGCGCACAGGCTCGCCGCGGCGACGCGCGTCTCGACGCCGACCCGCATCTGGTAGAAGGCGCTCGGGCCGCGGCTGCGCAGCACGGTGCGGATGATCATCGGGTCGCGGCCGTCGAGCTCGCCGCGGAATTTTCGCTCGATCCGCGCATAGGCGTCGAGGACCTTTGCGCGCGAAAAACCGGCGGAGAGCTGGACGCCCCACGGCTTGGCAGCACCCTCGCGGACGCGCCGCTCCAGCTCGCCGACGAACATGGTCGGCTGCTGGCTCAGCAGCGCCGCGAGCGTCGCACAGGAGGTTTTTTCGGCGATGCCGTCCTTTCCGGAGCGGCCGGCGGCGGCCCACTCCTCGGCCGAGAGGCCCGTGATGGCGCGGACATAGCGCTGCGTCTCGCCGGGCAGGCCGCCGCGGCCGGCGAGCCAGTCGCGCACCCGCCGCGGCCCGGCATTGTAGGCGGCGGCCGCGAGCCCGAGATTGCCGAACTCTTCGCGCAACTCCCTCAGGAACTCGGCGGACTTCGGCAGTGCCGCGACCGGGTCGAACGGATCCAGCAGCCCGCGCTCGGCCGCCGTGTAAGGCATGAACTGGGCGATCCCCTGGGCGCGATGCCCGCGCCGGGTCATCGGCCCCTCGATGTGCGGGCGGAACCGGCTCTCCTGCCAGATCAGCCGGGCGAAGAAGGACAGCGGCAGGTCGTTCGCCGCAGCGGCCGATTCGAGGATCAGGCAGATCGAGTCCATGGCCGAGCCGGGCTTTTGCGCCGGCTTCGGCTCCTCCTTGGCGGCCTCGGCCGCCGGCGCCTCCGGTGCAGGCGCCGGTGGGGATGGCGACGCCGACGGCGGCTCGGCAGCGGGCGCGGCCGGCGTCGTGGCGGCGTCCGGCGCGGCCATGGCCGGCGCCGGCCCGAAGACGAGCCCGGCGAGCAGCAGGATCGGCGCAATGCAACGCATGGTCGTCTCCCGCCGTCTCGTGTGGCCGGAGAAAGCGTCGGGAATGCGAACGCCCCACGCGCCCGGACCCCGGCCCGCCCCGGCGAAGGCTTTACATGACTCGGTCATTCCGGGGCGGCGCATAGCGCCGAACCCGGAATCCAGCCCAGAGTATGGAGTTCGTCGCTGGATTCCGGGTTCGCGCCTTCGGCACGCCCCGGAATGACGTTTCCTTCAACGTCCTCGCCTCACCGCACCAGGAGGTCGACGGCCATCAGGGCGAGCGTGCCGGCCACGATGCCGGCGAACACCGACTGGCGGAACACGAAGAACGCCGCCATCCCCACCCCGGCGGCGCCGAGGCGGATCCACAGCGGCACGCCGGCGAGCGCGCCGGGCGCGAACACGACGATCTTCGCCACCACGCCGGTGAGGATCGCGGTCGCCACGGCCCGCACCCAGACCAGCACCTCCGACGTCTCGTCGAGCCCGCGCGAAAACACGACGCCGAGCCAGCGCCACATCTCGTTGGGCAGGAAGCCGACGAGGACGAGCAGCAGATAGGGCCAGAGCTCGCTCATGCCCGCGCCCTCATGACCGCGCCCTCGCGAGGCGGCGGACCAGATAGGCGCCGGTGCCGCCGATCAGCCCGGTCCACATCAGGTCGAGGCCGACGCCGAGCAGCACCAGGACCGGCGCCAGCACGAGGCCGGCGACCGCCGCCAACCGATCCGAGATCATCTTGGCCGAGCGCACCACCGAGACCAGGAACGACATCGGCGTGAGGAACAGGAGGCCGGCGACCAGCGGCTCCGGCAGCACCCGGGCGAAGTAGTATCCGGCGATCGTCGCCAGCGTCGCGCCGCCGATCAGCGCCGTGCCGATGCCGTTGGCGAAGGGGATGCGCTCCTCCACCGGGCGGCGCGGCGCGAGACGCAGCGATTCCATCCACATGCTCACCGCCGTGTAATGGGCGGCGAGCAGCACGCCGGCGAGGCTCGACGCACGGGTGCGCAGGATCGGCAGCAGCGCCACCACCATGGGCAAGAGCCGCACGCCGGTGAGCGTGACCGCGACCGCCACCTCGAGCGGCGGCGCGCCGGCGCCGAGCGCCGAGATCATGATGACCTGAGCGGGCGCCGCCCACACGACGAGGGTCGATAGCACGACCCAGACGATCGAAAAGTCGAGATCGTGGGCGAGCGCGCCGATGCTGATATAGGTGCCGACCAGGACGATCTGGAACACCGAGGTCGCGCCGACCCGGAGTCCCGCCAGAAAGCCGTCCCGGACGGGAGACCCGCTTCGCACGGGCGAGCCGTCCCGCACCGCCGGGCCGCCGCCTCGCTGTTCGTCCTGCGCCATGACGGCTCTGTCCCACAGCCGCCGGCACGGCGCAATCGGCTTCGCGCGGCGCTCACGGCTCGACCGGCATCGCCCCAGCGCCGGTGCGAACGCGGCGCCCGAAACGAAAGACGCCCCGGCGAGCCGGGGCGTCTTGTCGAGGATCCGATCGATCAGCGCGATCGATGAGCGCGACCGGCCGCGTCGCTCAGGCCTTGACCAGCGGCACCTTGGGCACCGAGCCCTTGCCGCCCGGACCGGCACCGCCGCCGGAGGGCGGACCGCCCTCCCCCTTCGGGCCGGACGGCTTGGCCCGCCGCGTGGACCCACCGCCGCCACCGCCGCGCTTGCGACGGGCCTTCGGCGGGGCCGGCACCTTCTCGGGCTTCGGCGTGATCGGCCCGTCGAGGAACTCGAAGCCGAGCTTCTCGCCGGTCGTCTCGTCCTTGGTCACGATCACCCGGACGTGGCCGCCGTTCTTCAGCTTGCCGAACAGCACCTCGTCGGCGAGCGGCTTCTTGATGAACTCCTGGATGACGCGAGCCATCGGCCGGGCGCCCATCTGCTGGTCGTAGCCGCGCACGATGAGCCACTTCGACGCATCGTCCGACAGCTCGATCGTCACGTCGCGGTCGGCGAGCTGCGCCTCGAGCTGCAGCACGAACTTCTCGACCACCTTGGCGATGATCGACTCGTCGAGATGGCCGAACGCGATGATCGAGTCGAGACGGTTGCGGAACTCCGGCGCGAACAGCCGGTTGATCGCCTCCGTGTCGTCGCCCTCGCGCTTGGTGCGATGGAAGCCGTAGGCCGCCTTGGCGAGATCGGCCGCACCCGCGTTCGTGGTCATGATCAGGATCACGTTGCGGAAGTCGACCTGCTTGCCGTTGTGGTCGGTCAGCTTGCCGTGGTCCATGATCTGCAGGAGCACGTTGTAGAGATCCGGGTGCGCCTTCTCGATCTCGTCCAGCAGCAGCACGCTGTGCGGATGCTGGTCGACCGAGTCGGTCAGCAGGCCGCCCTGGTCGAAGCCGACATAGCCGGGCGGTGCGCCGATCAGGCGCGACACCGTGTGCCGCTCCATGTACTCCGACATGTCGAAGCGGATCAGCTCGACGCCGAGCGTCGCGGCGAGCTGCTTGGCCACCTCTGTCTTGCCGACGCCGGTCGGGCCGGAGAACAGGTAGCAGCCGATCGGCTTCTCGGGCTCGCGCAGGCCGGCGCGGGCGAGCTTGATCGACGCCGAGAGCGCCTCGATCGGCTTGTCCTGGCCGTAGACGACCCGCTTGAGGTTCTCCTCGAGGTTCGACAGCACCACCGCGTCGTCCTTCGACACGGTCTTCGGCGGGATCCGCGCCATGGTCGCGATCGTGGTCTCGATCTCCTTGATGCCGATCGTCTTCTTGCGCCGGTGCTCGGGCAGCAGCATCTGCGCCGCCCCCGACTCGTCGATCACGTCGATCGCCTTGTCGGGCAGCTTGCGGTCGTGGATGTAGCGGGCCGACAGCTCGACCGCCGCCTTGATCGCCTCGTTGGTGTATTTGAGCTTGTGATAGTCCTCGAAATACGGCTTGAGGCCCTTGAGGATCTCGATCGAGTCGGCGACCGTCGGCTCGTTGACGTCGATCTTCTGGAACCGGCGCACCAGCGCGCGGTCCTTCTCGAAGTACTGGCGGTACTCCTTGTAGGTCGTCGAGCCGATGCAGCGCACCGTGCCGGCGGCGAGCGCCGGCTTGAGCAGGTTCGACGCGTCCATGGCGCCGCCCGAGGTCGCACCGGCGCCGATCACCGTGTGGATCTCGTCGATGAACATGATGGCGTTGGGATACGCCTCGATCTCCTTGATCACCTGCTTGAGGCGCTCCTCGAAGTCGCCGCGGTAGCGGGTGCCGGCGAGCAGCGTGCCCATGTCGAGGGCGAACACGGTCGCGCCCTTGAGCACGTCCGGCACCTCGCCGTGGACGATGCGGCGCGCGAGGCCTTCGGCGATCGCCGTCTTGCCGACGCCGGGGTCACCGACGAACAGCGGATTGTTCTTCTGGCGCCGGCACAGGACCTGGATGGTGCGACTGATCTCGACGTCGCGGCCGATCAGAGGGTCGATCTTGCCCTCGCGCGCCTTCTTGTTGAGATTGACGCAATAAGCCTCCAAGGCGTCACCTTTCTTCTTGGTGTCCTCGTTCGGCTTGGCGCCGTCCGAATCCTCTTCCGACGCCCCCCTGGCGGGGCGGGCCTCGGTGAGCCCCGGCCGCTTGGCGATCCCGTGGCTGATGTAGTTCACGGCGTCGTAGCGGGTCATCTCCTGCTCTTGCAGGAAATAGGCCGCATGGCTTTCGCGTTCCGCGAAGATCGCGACGAGCACGTTGGCCCCGGTCACCTCCTCGCGGCCGGAGGACTGGACATGGATGACGGCGCGCTGGATGACGCGCTGGAACCCGGCCGTGGGCTTGGAGTCCTCGGTGCCGTCGGTGACCAGATTCTCGAGCTCGGACTCGATGTAGGCGACGAGATTGCGCCGCAGCTTCTCGAGATCGACATTGCACGCCCGCATCACGGCGGCCGCGTCCTGGTCGTCGACCAGGGCGAGCAGCAGATGCTCGAGCGTCGCGTATTCGTGGCGGTGTTCGTTGGCCAGCGCGAGCGCCCGGTGGAGCGACTGCTCGAGGCTGCGCGAGAAGGTGGGCATCAGCTTATCGTCCTGTCCTGGTCTGTATCGGTCGTGCCTGCAACGGTCGTGCCTGCGGCGTCCGTCTCGTCTCCTGTCACTTTTTCTCCATCACGCATTGGAGAGGATGCTGGTGTTTGCGGGCGAAGTCCATCACCTGGGTCACCTTGGTCTCCGCCACCTCGTAGGTGAAGATGCCGCATTCGCCGATCCCGTGGTGATGGACGTGCAGCATGATGCGGGTCGCCGCCTCGCGGTCCTTGTTGAAGAAGCGCTCCAGCACGTGCACCACGAACTCCATCGGGGTGTAGTCGTCGTTAAGCAGCAACACCCGGTAAAGGTTCGGTCTTTTGGTCTGCGGTTTCGTCTTTGTGATGACCGCCGTGCCTGGCCCCGTCGGGTCCTGGCGGCGCTTGCGGTCGCCGTTCGCGGCGGTCGGCGGCGTGACGTCGCGCCAGACTGCGTCGCGTCGGACTCCGGAGACGAGGGGAAGGTCGTTCGAGCAGGCCGTCATGATCTCGTTTCGGTACGAAGGAGGGGCCGGCCCCGTCCGGGTCGGGCATCGAAGCATGCCGCAGCCCGGCGCGGCCCCGGAGCATAAATAATAAGCAACACCCTGCTTCGCCACCAGCCGGTCTTACCGCTCGACCGGGTCGCAATTCCGCGCCGCCGGGCGGCGCCCGTCCCGCGCCGCGGCAAGCCGCACCGGGCGCGCCCGCTCCGGACGCTCCGGCCCGGACGACAGCCCGGCCCGGCATTTCGGACGGTACGCCTGCGGACCGTACGCCTGCGGACCGAACAATTGCGGACCGAACAACTGCGGACCGAAACCGGCGGGCGCGCCCCTCGCCTTTCCGGCGCCGCCGCCCGACATGCTTGTCGGTCCGCCGGCCAGCCGGTCTGTGCGTCGGCCGAGGTTCGGGCGAGGCTCCGACCGCCGACCTTTTGCCGGCCGGCCCGGCCGCGTCCGACCGGCGACCCCGAAACCGGCACCGGCCGGTCGCGCGAAGGTCACGCCGGCACCGGCCAAGGTTAACAGGACACGAAGGGAAACCGGCGAAAGTTCGGCGGCTGTTGAACCGAACGTGAATGGATGCCCGGCACTATGGCACGGGGCCCTTTCAACCCGGTGGTGCGCGATGTCCATCCGACGGTTCATCCGCGATCGACGCGCCAGCGTCGTTCCTTTGTTCGCGCTCTCGATCGTGCCGCTGACCGGTCTGGTCGGAGCGGCGGTCGACTATTCGCGCGCCGCGGCGGCTCGCAGCGCCATGCAGGCGGCGCTCGATTCGACCGTCCTGGCGCTGTCCAGGGACAAGGACACGCTGGCGTCCGGCGCCGTCACGGCCCAGGCGACGACGCTGTTCAACGCCCTGTTCAACCGGCCCGACGTCGCGAACGTCGCGTTGACCACCTCCTACACCAACAGCAAGGGCTCGACGCTCGTCATCGGCGGCACCGGGACGGTGAAGACGGTCTTCATGTCGGTGCTGGGGTTCGCCGAGCTGCCGGTCGCCGCCAGCGCGACCGCCGTGTGGGGCAACACCCGGCTGCGCGTCGCCCTCGTCCTCGACAACACCGGCTCGATGGCGAGCTCCGGCAAGATGGACGCGCTCAAGACGGCCTCGAAGAACCTGATCAACCAGCTCGAAGCCGTCGCCAAGGCGCCCGAGGACGTCTACGTGTCGATCGTGCCCTACAGCAAGGACGTCAACGTCAAGACCGGCACCACCATTCCGACCTGGGTGGACTTCTCCATCTGGGACACGCTGAACGGCACCTGCACGAAGTCGAGCTACACCAAGCAGTCGACCTGCGTCGCCAACGGCGGCAAATGGACCCCGAAGGACCATTCGGTCTGGAACGGCTGCGTCATGGACCGCGACCAGAACTGGGACGTCGGCGTCACCGCCCCGGATGCGAGCGTCCCGTTCCCGGCCGAGCAGTACGGCTACTGCACCACCGCGATGCTGCCGCTGACCAACGACTGGGCGACGCTGCGGGCGAAGATCGACGCGATGACCCCGAACGGGTCGACCAACAACACCATTGGCCTGGTGTGGGGCTGGCAGACGCTGACCGCGGGCGCGCCGCTCAGCCCGCCGGCGAAGAGCGCCGACTACGAGTACCAGGACGTCATCGTCCTGCTCACCGACGGGCTGAACACCCAGAACCGCTGGAACGGCAACGGCTCCAGCCAGTCGACCGCGGTCGACGCCCGCACCGAGAAGGCCTGCACCAACGTCAAGGCCGCCGGCATCACGCTCTACACGGTGCTGGTGATGGACGGGAACGCGACGCTGCTGAAGAACTGCGCGACCGATTCGAGCCGCTACTTCTACCTGACCGCGGCCGACCAGCTCGTCACCACGTTCGACGAGATCGGCACCCAGCTCACCAAGCTGCACCTGTCGAAATAGCGCTCGCGGACGGACGCGGCCGGCGCCGTCCGACACGGCGTCGTCGGGCGTGTCCCGGCGGCGCGTCCAAGCGACGTCCTTCGGCGCCCGCGCCGCGCTCCGCCGCGCTGCCGTTCCCCCTCCTGCCGCGTCACCGTCCGGCCACCCGGTCGCAGTCCCGCGTGTCCGCGCCCGCCTGCTCGCACCGGCGCGAGCCCGTCCGTGTCCGGCGCCGGCGCGGCGCATCCGACCGCGCGGCCGTTTCGGGCACTGTCAAGCCCGGTTTTCGATGCGCCCGGTGAGGAGCCGTAAACCCTCTTTCGCACGAATGCCGCGACTGCTGCCGGGCGAGCCCGTTCGGGTCGGGTTTCTTGTTTCAAATTAGGCTTTGGTTTGATCTCGCCCGGTAACGATGGCGGGACGACCAGATCGGGTCGGTTCGGCGGGGTTCGGACACCATGAGCACGCGTCTCTCCAAGGCATGGTCGCTCCTCGAGACGTTCCGGCGCGAGGAGCGCGGCAACGTCGCCATCATGTTCGCGGTGGCCTTGGTCCCCTTGCTCGGCCTGGTCGGGGCGGCGATCGACTACAGCCGCGCCAGCTCGTTCCGGACCAAGATGCAGGCGGCCGCGGACTCGACCGCACTCGCCGTCTCCAAGACGGCGTCGGGCAAGACCAACGACCAGCTCACCGCCGAGGCCGACGCCTACTACCGCGCCCAGATCAACTCCAAGGACGCGACCGTCAACGAGGTCAAGACGACCTACACGAAGGAGCCGTCGGCGAACGTCGTGGTGACGGCGACGGCGACCATCAAGCCGGCGTTCATGGGAGTCCTCGGCTTCTCGCCGATGACCTTGAAGGCCAGCTCGACCACCACCTGGGGCAATCGGCGGCTGCGCGTCGCGCTCGCGCTCGACAACACCGGGTCGATGAACGACGACAACAAGATGGTGGAGCTCAAGAAGGCCCTGACGACCGCGAACACGGGCCTGCTGCCCCAGTTGCGCGCCGCCGCCGCCAGCCCGGGCGACGTCTACGTGTCGATCATCCCGTTCAGCAAGGACGTCAACGTCGGCAGCACCAACTACACGGCGAATTGGATCGACTGGACGGACTGGGAGGCGCCGCCCGCCAACTCGATGCCGGACATGAGCGTCGGTCCCGGGTCGGCTTGCCCGTATCCCAAGGACTGGTGGGGCAACAAGCCGATGGGCTTCACCTGCACGGCGAGCGCGACGAACGGCAGCTCGGAGGTGAGCACGGTTCCTGCGTCGGGATTGATCTGCCCCGGCATCGACAACGGCGCCGTCACGGCGAGCCTGAACGGGCGCTACTACAACGGCTGCTACAACAGCACCCAGTACTACTGCAAGGGAAAGTCCTGCAGCTGCTCGGGGCGCTCCCAGTGCGACTGCTCGGGCAACGGCAACAACAAGATCTGCCAGACCAAGTCGGGCTATTACGAGCATGCCTGGGTGGTCAACGACCACAGCACCTGGACCGGCTGCGTCACCGATCGCGGCGCGGCCAGCGGCCCGAGCCCGGCCACGGCCGGCGACGGTTACGACCAGAAATCGACGGCGCCGAGCACGAGCATCGCGGCCTCGCTGTTCCCGGCCGAGCAGACATCGTACTGCGCCGGATCGAACGGCCTCAAGGCGATGATCGGCCTGAAGGACATGCGCACCGACGCCGACTACAACGCCATGACCACCTTCGTGAACAACATGCAGCCGAACGGCAGCACCAACCAGGGCATCGGCCTGGTCTGGGCATGGCATTCGCTGGTCGGCGCCGGCCCGCTCACCGCACCGACCTACGATTCGAAATACGACCACCTCAACGTCATCATCCTGATGAGCGACGGCCTCAACACCCAGAACCGCTGGGACGGCAGAGGCTACGGCGGCCAGGCGTCGAGCGTGGTCGACAAGATCAACGACCGGATGCGCGATTCGAGCGGTCTCGGCACCTGCAAGAACATCAAGGACACCACCATCGCGGGCAGCACCGTGCCGATCGTGATCTACACGGTCCAGGTGAACACCGGCAACGACCCGACCTCGACCCTCCTGCAGAACTGCGCCAGCCCGAACGTCCTGTACAAGAATGGGGTCGCCCTCGACGGGTTCCCGACGGGAGACAAGTTCTTCCAGGTCAAGACGGCGAGCCAGATCGGCACCGTCTTTGCGCAGATCGCCAGCACGCTGAGCCAGCTGCGCGTCGCCAAGTAGCCCGAAGCAGCCCGCCGCACCGGGCCACCGGCCGTTCGGGTCGGCGCGCCGTGCCCCGTGAACGCGAAAAGCCCGGCCGAACGGCCGGGCTCGTCGCATGTGGATCGACGTCTGCGCAGATCGAAGCCTTCGCGGATCGGAGTCCGCGCGGATCGGACCGCTGCTCGCTCTGTCGCCCGCCCGGCCCGGCCGGGCGCGCGCTCAGCTGCTGGCCTGCTGGCCGGCGAACGGAACGGTCGGCAGCTTGCCGACGAAACCCTCGAACGGCTTGTAGATCTCCTTGGCGAGATCGGCGTACAGCTCGCTCATGCGGTTCGACTGGGCGATGAACGACTCGTAGCTCGCCTTGAGGTAGTCCGACTGCAGCTCGAGCGCGGTGTCGAGCGACTTGGCGCCGAGGATCTGCTCGAGCACCTGGGTGCCCTGCTCGAACGACTTCTTCGAGTAGTCGACGGCCTCGGCCGCGATCGCCTGCACGCTCTGCGACACGGCGCCGAACGACTTCATGGTCGCGTCGAGCCCGTCCTTGTTGAAGCCCTGCATGGTGTCGAGACGGATGTTCATGGGACGTCTCCCGGTTGCATTTTCCGGCCTCAACCCGCACGGACGGATGACCATCAGGTGATCACCACGTGAACGCGAACCCGTGCGCTGCGACCATCCTGAATATAGTGTGCGCTGCACAATTTTTCAAGCCGTCATTTTGCAGTGCAGCAAAATCAGCGGATTCTGCCTGTTAACCAAATATTTCGTTAACCAATTCGCAACCGCGCGTGCCTAGCTTGGGAGCTGCACGTCGTCTCGTTCACGCCCGATTTCATTGGTAACGGAACCGTGAGCCGCCGCAGGTTTGGCAAACAGCCGGCGGCCAAGGACGTCACGGGGACACATCGGCCGCAGGCCAACGCGACCGATGGATGAGGGGAAACAATGCTCCTGACATTCGGGACCACGCGTGGATTTCGCACGCTCGCCGTCGGCCTGCTCACCGGGGTCGCCGCGTTCGCCCTTCTCGTCGATTCGGCCGATGCGCGCGCCCGCAAGCGGCACGTCGCCAAGGGCGGCGGCTACAATCCCCCCTATGCGGCGATCGTCGTCGACGCCAATTCGGGCCAGGTCCTGCACGCCGCCGAGGCGGACGGCATCCGCCACCCCGCCTCGCTGACCAAGATCATGACCCTCTATCTGCTGTTCGAGCGGATGGAGGCCGGCAAGATCAAGCCCGACACCCCCCTCTCCGTCTCGGCCCACGCTGCCGCGCAGTCCCCCACCAAGCTCGGCCTCAAGCCCGGCCAGACCATCACGGCCGACGAGGCGATCCGCGGCCTCGTCACCCGCTCGGCCAACGACGCCGCCGTCGTCATCGCCGAGGCGATCGCCGGCGACGAAGAGGACTTCGCCAAGCTGATGACCCGCAAGGCGCGGGCGCTCGGCATGAGCCGCACCGTCTATCGCAACGCCTCCGGCCTCCCCGACGGCGCCCAGGTCACCTCGGCCCGCGACCAGGCGATCCTCGGCCGCGCCATCCAGGAGCGGTTCCCGACCCAATACCGCTACTTCTCGATCTCGTCCTTCGCATTCCGCGGCCAGACCATCCGCAATCACAATCGGCTGCTCGGCTCGGTGCAGGGCGTCGACGGCATCAAGACCGGCTACGTCCGGGCCTCCGGCTTCAACCTCGTCTCGTCGATGAAGCGCAACAACCGCCACCTGGTCGCCGTGGTGCTGGGCGGCAGCTCGGCCGGCGCGCGCGACGCCAAGATGCGCAGCCTGCTCGAGAAGTACATCGACGACGCCTCGACCCGGCGGACCGCGCCGATGATCGCCGAGGCGCGCGATGCCGATACGTCGGTCACCGCCGCCGCCCCGGCGCCGGCGACGCCCCGCATGATGCTCGCCTCCGCCGGCAGCGTGCCGGCGACGCCGCCGAGCGCAGCCGCCGGCGCGACCGCGATGCCGGGCGCCCGCTTCCCAGTCGCCGCCGCCAAGATCGAGCGCCCTGCCGCCGGCAAGCCCGAGGCCGCCAAGGCGCAGGCCTCCGCCGATCCGATCAAGCCGATCGCCGTCAAGACCATCAAGGTGAAGCTCGGCGGCGTGCAGACCGCCTCGCTGACCCCGCCGCTCGCCCACCTGCCCGTGGTCCCGGCGCATGACGGCGGCGCCCGCGCCGCCGCGACGACCCGCTCGCTCGCCGCGCCGGCCCCGGCCGCCGCTCCGGTCCTGCCGGCGGTCCGCTTTCCGTGGAAG